>JAZNSJ010000100.1:0-10690 GCA_045591155.1 Acutalibacteraceae bacterium
TGAAAGTGATATTGAAACCTACGGTTTCAGTGATATTATATTCGCCTCTTAACTGCCGAAGGGCAATATCACTCGGCATTAGCCGAATATCACTGCGAAGCAATATAACTCGCCGAAGGCGAATATAACTAAAAAAGACGATTGCTTTCGAAATCGTATTTTTCTTGGTGGGAGATGGTGGGTTCGAACCACCGAAGGCTTAGCCAGCAGATTTACAGTCTGTCCCCTTTGGCCACTCGGGAAATCTCCCATATTAAGTTTATGCACTGTGGAGCTGGTGGACGGACGCAGCCTTTTTTTAAAAGTCTGCCGTGCTCGCGTCACAGCCGCTTCACACTTCGCGTCTAAAAATATCACACCGTGATATTTTCTTAACGCCGCTCACCCTCTCAGCCTTCGAGTCCGATTATAGACTCGCAAAAAGGGTGGAGCTGGTGGACGGACTCGAACCCCCGACCTGCTGATTACAAATCAGCTGCTCTACCAACTGAGCTACACCAGCATTTTTCGTGCTTGAATACTATACCACACTTAAAGAATAATGTCAAGCAAAATTTTCAAAAAAATAATAAAGTTATTGTTGACAATTTATTTTGTTTGTGTTAAAATGACTTTTGCACACGGAGAGGTATCGAAGCGGTCATAACGAGGCGGTCTTGAAAACCGTTTGGCGCAAGCCACAAGGGTTCGAATCCCTTCCTCTCCGCCATTTTTTTATTTTAATATAATAATAGAACGTAAGCATTTGGAGTAGTACTCAAGTGGTGACGAGGCGCCCCTGCTAAGGGCGTAGGTCGGGCAACCGGCGCGAGAGTTCAAGTCTCTCCTACTCCGCCAGCAAAAGAAGCATACCTTTACGGTATGCTTCTTTTGCTTTTATTTGACATACAAACTATAAATTGTTATAATTTTGAGAGACTAATATTATGCAAACAGTTAATTTATATTTTAAAAGGGGAATTAAAATGTTACCTATAAATACATTAAAGCCTAATGATGTTTTTAAATATTTTGAGCAGTTATCTGCTATTCCTCGTGGCTCGGGTAATATGCAGGGCATATCACAGTTTTGTGTAGATTTTGCAAAACGAAACAATCTTAAATTTATTCGCGATAATGCCGATAATGTGATTATATATAAAGAAGGAACGGCAGGCTATGAATTAAGCGCACCTATAATACTGCAAGGGCATCTTGATATGGTGTGCCAAAAAACGCCTGATTATGATATTAATTTTGAAAAAGATGGTCTTGACCTATTTGTAGACGGTGATTTTTTAAAGGCTAGCGGCACCACACTTGGCGCTGATAATGGAATTGCCGTTGCTATGATTTTGGCAATTCTTGAAAGTAATGATATTGTGCACCCACCTATTGAGGCGGTGTTTACAACCGATGAAGAGATTGGTATGATAGGCGCACGTGCGCTTGATATGAGTATTTTAAAGGCAACTAGTATGATAAACCTTGACTCTGAAGAGGATGGTGTTGTAACCGTATCGTGCGCAGGTGGAAGTGATTTTAAGGTAACAATTCCGCTTAAAACGGCACAAAAACAGGGCCAAAAGGTAATAATTTCAATCAATGGTCTTAAGGGCGGCCATTCGGGTGTAGAGATACACAAGGGTAGAGTAAACGCCGATATACTTGGCGGTAGAATTTTAAATCATCTAAAAAATAAACTTGATTTTGATATTATAGCATTAAACGGTGGCGACAAACCAAACGCTATACCAAATGGTTTTGTAGCGGAGCTTTGTGTATATAACAGCGACTGTTTTTGTAAAGCTGTTGAGGAATATATTGCGGTTATAAAAAGCGAAATTTGTGATCGTGAACAACACTTTAATACCACACTTACTGTTTGCGCTGGCGGTGAGTACATTGTATTTGATGAAGATATTAAAAATAAGATTATCTATACATTGTTGTGTGTACCCGATGGAGTTTGTACTATGAGCGCCGAAATAGACGGTCTTGTAGAAACCTCGCTTAATTTAGGTGTTTTGCAAACAAATAACGATAGTATTATTTTGCATTTTGCTTTGCGTAGCAACAAGCAGTCGTCACTTAAGTTTTTAGAGGAAAAATTAGCGGCATTTTTCAAAAATCAAAATTTACATTATGAAACCTTTGGACACTATCCGCCATGGGAATATCGTGAAAACTCGCCGCTTAGAGAGCTTTATTGTGACACGTATTGTGAGATGTTTAAGACAGATGCAAAGGTAGAGGCAATACATGCAGGTTTGGAATGTGGTGTTTTTGCAGGACAAATTAAAGATTTTGACTGTATTTCTATAGGTCCTGAGCTTTATGATGTGCACACAACACGCGAAAAACTTAGCATTACTTCTACCGAGAAATTATTTAATCTGTTAATAAAAATGTTGGAAAAACTAAAATAACTTATAATATGTGTTGCCTTTTGCGCTTTAATGTGGTAAAATATTTTGGCTAAAAAAACAAAAGGAGATATTTATGGATAATAAAAACGAATTTAAACCTTATGTTCCTGCCGAAAAGGTTACGGCAGAGCTTACGGTAACATCTATAATTATGGGTGTAATCTTGGCTGTTGTTTTTGGTGCGGCAAACGCTTATTTAGGTTTGCGTGTAGGTATGACGGTATCGGCATCAATTCCTGCGGCTGTTATTGCTATGGGTGTTATACGCATAGTTATGCGTCGCAACTCAATTCTTGAAAGTAATATAGTACAAACTATAGGCTCGGCTGGTGAATCACTGGCGGCAGGCGCTATTTTTACATTGCCTGCGTTGTTTTTGTGGGCGGCTGAGGGTAAAATGGAAAACCCAAGCCTTATTGAAATTACACTTATTGCGCTTATAGGTGGTTTGCTTGGCGTGTTTTTTATGATACCGCTTCGAAATGCACTTATAGTAAAAGAGCACGGTGCTTTGCCTTATCCAGAAGGTACTGCTTGCGCTGAGGTTATGTTAGCCGGTGAAAAGGGTGGTTCTAGCGCATCTACAGTTTTTGCAGGCCTTGGCTTTGCAGCCGCATTTAAATTTATAATCGATGGCTTAAAGCTTGTATCAGGCGAAGTTAATCTTAAGGTAAAAGGCTTTGCAGGCCAAATAGGCACACAAATTTATCCCGCGGTTATGAGCGTTGGTTACATTTGCGGCGCGCGTATATCCTCATTTATGTTCGCGGGTGGTGTACTTAGCTGGTTGGTTATTATTCCGCTTATAGTTCTTTTTGGCGGCGAGCAAACGCTATATCCTGCAACTATATCGGTAAGCGAGCTATATGCTAGTGGTGGAGCAAGCGTTATTTGGAGTAGCTATATTCGCTATATAGGTGCAGGTGCTTTGGCAGCCGGCGGTATAATAAGCCTTATTAAATCAATGCCGCTTATTGTAAAAACCTTTGGCGGCGCTATGAAGAGTATGAAGGGCGCTGGTGCTTATTCGGGAGAACGTACTGCGCGAGAAATAAATCTTAAAATTGTTATTGGCGCAATTTTAATACTTACTGTACTTATTTGGTTAATTCCTGCAATCCCCGTATCGCTTTTAGGCGCATTTATAATTGTTGTGTTCGGTTTCTTTTTTGCCACAGTTTCTTCACGTATGGTAGGACTTGTCGGCAGCAGTAATAATCCCGTTTCGGGTATGGCAATTGCAACATTGCTTATTGCTACCGTTATTTTAAAGGTTACGGGTGCTGATGGTATTGCAGGTATGAGCAGTGCTATTGCTATAGGCTCTATAATATGTATAGTGTCGGCTATTGCGGGCGACACCTCGCAAGACCTTAAAACAGGTTATATACTGGGAGCTACCCCTCGCAAACAGCAAATAGGCGAGATTATCGGTGTTATAGCATCGGCGGCAGCCATCGGCGGCACACTTTATTTGCTTGATAGAGCTTGGGGTTTTGGCTCGGATGAGTTAGGTGCTCCTCAGGCTACACTTATGAAGCTTATTGTAGAAGGTGTTATGGGCGGAGATTTGCCTTGGACACTTGTGTTTATAGGAGCGTTTATTGCCATTATTGTAGAGATTATAGGTATCCCCGTATTGCCGTTTGCAATAGGCGTATATTTGCCTGTTCAACTTAACGCTTGTATAATGGTGGGCGGTCTTATTCGTTTAGCGCTTGACAAATTAAAGCGCAACGATAAAGAAGCAGTTGTAAATGACGGTATACTGTTCTGCTCGGGTATGATAGCAGGCGAAGGACTTGTTGGCATACTTCTCGCGTTACTTGCGGTGTTTGGAGTTGATAAGGCATTTGACCTATCGGCAAAGCTTGGTATACCCGCAGCTGTGTCAGATATAGGCGGAATTGTTCTTTTTGGCATCATTATTCTAACAGTGCTTAAATTTACCGTTTGGAAAAAGCGAGACAAAGTGTAATGAAAACTAAAAAAGAAAATTTTTTAGAAAGAATCCCCTGTAAAAAGCGTGAGATTATTTGGTCACAAGACAAAGACGGTATGGTAACCTTGCAAATGGAAAATTGCGGAGTGATGAACCGTATTGCTCAAAAGATTTTAAAAAAGCCTAAAGTAAGTTATATTCACCTTGAAAAGTTTGGCAGTTTCATTTGGACCTCTATTGACGGTAAGCGTGATATTCTTGGTATAGGCGAGCTTGTGAGCGAGCGTTTTGGAGACGATGCCGAGCCGCTTTATGAGCGGCTTGCACAATACATTAAAACGCTTCAAAACAATGGTTTTATAACATTTTAAAATTTAAAAAACGGATTGCCGCGTTGCAATCCGTTTTTCTTGCGCTTTTTGTTGTGCGGTGATATAATATTATATATTGATTTTTTGGAGCGATTACATTTATGCGAACAAGCGGAATATTAATGCCTATATTTTCATTACCGTCACCGTATGGTATTGGCACATTTGGAAATGCGGCATATAAATTTGTTGATTTTTTAAAGCAAGGCGGACAGTCCTATTGGCAGATATTGCCGCTAAATCCTACAAGCTTTGGTGACTCACCTTATCAATCTTTTTCTTCATTTGCAGGAAATCCTTATTTTATAGACCTTGATTTGTTGGAAAAAGAAGGCCTTTTAACTGAAAATGAAATTAAGGCTTGCGATTTTGGCGAAATGCACGAAAAAATTGATTACGAAAAGCAATATAATAATCGTTATCCGCTACTTAAAAAGGCGTTTAACCGTTTTAAGCAAAACAGCTATTACAATAAATTTGTTAACGAAAACTGCTTTTGGTTGCAAAACTATGCTCTTTTTATGGCTATTAAGTTGGCGCACGGCGGCAAGCCTTGGTACGAATGGAGCGCCTCGCTTATAAAAAAAGACCCCAATGCCATTAAGCAGGCAGAGAGTGATTACATAGAGGATATAAATTTTCATAAATTTTTGCAGTTTAAGTTTTTTGAGCAGTGGACAGCACTAAAAAAATATGCTAATCAATGCGGCATAAAAATAATAGGTGATATTCCCATTTATGTAGCGCTTGATAGCGCAGATGTTTGGAGCGACCCAGTGCAGTTTCAATTAGATGACAATTATACACCACGCGCCGTTGCGGGTGTGCCGCCCGATGTTTTTAGTAAAGACGGTCAACTTTGGGGCAATCCGTTATACGATTGGGAATATATGAAAAAAACGGGCTATGCATGGTGGAAACGGTATCTTGGCTATGCGCTAAAAAGATATGATACCGTACGAATTGACCATTTTAGAGGGTTTGAATCGTATTATGCTGTTCCATACGGTGACACTACAGCAAGGGGCGGAAAATGGGTAAAAGGGCCAGACGTTGAGTTGTTCGACGAGTTAAAGGCAGAGTTTGGTGCGGATTTACCAATAATTGTCGAGGACCTTGGCGTTATAACCCCTGCAGTACGCAAGATGAAAGACCACACAGGATTTCCTGGTATGAAGGTGTTGCAGTTTGCCTTTAGCGGAAATAGTGACAACTCTTTTCTGCCGCACAATCACATAAAAAATTGTGTAGTGTATACAGGTACACATGATAACGACACCATAATGGGATGGCTAAAAAGCAGTGACAACGATACCGTAAAGCAGGTAAAGAATTATTTGAATTATCATAAAGATGGCGGATTCAACTGGGCGGTAATAAAGGCGGCAATGTCGTCGGTTGCTGATATTTGCATTACACCAATGGCAGACCTGTTAGGTCTTGATGGCAAGGCTAGAATAAACACTCCGGCTACATTAGGGGATAATTGGACCTGGAGAATAAAGGAAGAATGTATAAATTCTTGGCTTGGTAATATTTTAAATGAGAATACTATACTGTACGGAAGAAAAAATCCGCAAACATAGTTTGCGGATTTTTTTATTGCTTTTTTATAAGAAACCATAGTACAGTCAAAATTTGCAAGACAGCGGCTACTATAAAAATGAGATGTATTTTATTTATATTAATAGCCGTAAGCATAACGCATATAGCAATAGACCAAATTAAAGTTGATATGGCGGCCAAAAGATGTATTTTTTTCCACCATATGCAAGAAAAAACAATACCAACAATAGCGCTTACGGGTATAGCGTATATATAAAATAACCACCACACCTTAATATTTGGAAATATAATTTCACAAAGAAAGAAAAGTACGGTTGCTACTAACCATGCAATACCAATAGAAAGTAAGGTTATTATAATTTTATTGCGTGTAGTCATAAGCTTGCGACGTGGTTTTTCGGCAATTAGGTCGTTTACAGTAAGGCCAAAAATGTTAGCAATTTGCGCTGTAACCGCAAGGTCTGGTAAACCGTCGCCGCGCTCCCATTTAGAAACCGATTTGTCAGAGTAGTTTAGCTTTTCTGCAAGCTCGGTTTGTGTCATACCTAACGCTTTACGATAGTGACATAAATTTTTTGAAAAATATTCACGCAATTTGTTTTCACATTCGGGGGTCATACTTTCACTTCCTTTCAATATACAATTATATAATAATTTGTTAATTAGTTCAATAATAAATTGTGAATTTTATGATACAATCTCATATGAGAAATTTGGTGTTTTGCTGTGCACATCGTTAAAAACTTTTAACATTAATTGGCATTCATCCTGCAAGTCTTTATTTAATGAATAAAAACCATACAGTTTGGCAGAATATTCGCCCTGTTTATAAAACAGGCCATCCATACAATCCCAAAGTGCGTCCCAGTTTTCGCCATAATAATCAGGCAAGCCAAATTTTTCTTTAAGCATTAAATGAATTTCGCCTAAATATTTGCACTTTGAAAAATCCAGTATTATAGGATTTTCAGTTATTTCTTTAAAAGCGTGATAATCGTTATAATTATTTTTCATTTTCAATTCCTCCTATACAATTTCAAAAAATGTTTGGTAGTGGTCATAGGTTACAAAGATTAAACCATCGTTAGAATACACGATTCGTTGGCTATTTCTAAATCCTGATTTATAATTAATGTCAGCTTCGTACCAAACACGACCATTTTGGCTCGGTAAATGACCGTTACGATTTTTATATTCACCTTTTGTTATCATACAATCTGGTGCTATGTTTTTTAAATTGCCTAAAAAATTTCTATAGCCTAATGACTCTGCCTTATCATATGAAATATAATACTCTGGCAATTTACCCTCGTTTTTTAATGTCCAATCCGCACCGTTTTCGCCATTGATTGTGGCAGTGCCTGCTTCAACAGTTTTCATTACACGAATTACACATCTGCAGTTCGGATGAACGGGTGGTTCTGTTTCAGGCTTTTCATTTAAAAGTTAGGGGACAAAACACCTAAGTTTTAGATGAAATTTGAATTTACTAAAACTTTTGTGCAAATTAATTTTATAAGCCATATATTTGAAGTTATGCATATCATTTATTATTCGTATGCGAAGCATACACCGAAACTTTTATTTTTTACCTATTATCTTTTATCTGGAAAAGTCGCGATTTATTTTAGAGAATAGATAAGAGAGAATAGATAAGAGATAAAAGAACAAAAAGAAAAAGTCGCCTTACAGCGACTTTTCTTTTTGGTGCGAGTGATGGGACTTGAACCCATACGTCGTGGACACACGCCCCTCAAACGTGCCTGTCTGCCTATTCCAGCACACTCGCGTATTTTATTGCGCCCGATTATTATAGCACTAACATTGTTTTTTGTCAACCACTAATTTTATTTTTTTAAAAAATAAATACGGGCGGTAAAAAACCTGCCCGTATTGGCTATTTTATGTTATAAAGTCTTAATACATTTTTACTTAGTATCATACTGCGCTCGTTATCGGTAAGGGGCAGCGCCATAAAACGATTAAGCTCTATGTCGGGTGAAAAAACCGGAAAATCCGATCCGAATAATACGCGGTCAGCACCATAAGTGCGTATTATTTTTGTTGCACGGTCTATTGGTAATTCATAAAGGCTTGATGAGCTGTCAACATAAAAGTTTTTATATCCAGATAGTTTTTCTACTGCTTCGTCCCATACCGACCATCCGCCTAAATGTGCACCGATTATGGTGAGATTTTTATAAATATCTAAAATCGGTACTAAACGGTTAGGGTTTGAATAGTCAAAGCGGTAATCACCCGTATGCATTAAGATGGGAAGATTCTCACTTTCGCAAAGCTCGTATATTTTAAGGCATCGGTAATCGTCAATTTTAAATTTTTGAATATCGGGGTGTAATTTTACGCCGTGAAGCCCTAATTCCTTAATATGCATTAAATCACCCTTTAAATCGGCACTGTCGGGATGTAGTGTGCCAAGACCGATTAACTTATCAGGGTGTTTTAAAACCTCACTAGCAATAAACTCGTTAATGCTTTTTACCTGATGGGGTGTAGTAGCCACCGATTGCACAACAAAACGGTCAATCCCTGCATTTTTGCCAATGCTTAGCAACGAATCAACAGTGCCGTCACCAAGCGCTGTGATATCGTAAAACCTGCCAGTGCTTTCCACGGCAGGTTTTGCAATTTTTTCGGGGTAAATATGACAGTGCGAGTCGATAACGGTAAATTTGTTATCTATCATACCGCTTACTCCTCAAGACCCAAGCGCTTTGCAGCGTCTTCACGCATTTTGTACTTAAGTATTTTGCCTGCGGCATTCATTGGAAAAGATTTTACAAACTCTATATATCTCGGCACTTTATGACGCGCCATATGGTCGGCAATATACTGCTTCATCTCATCCTCTGTCATACTTTCACCGTCTTTTAAGATTATGCAAGCCATAATCTCCTCACCATAGCGTTTATCGGGCACACCTATAACCTGAACGTCCTTAACCTTATCGCAGGTATAAATAAATTCCTCAATTTCCTTGGGGTAAATGTTTTCGCCGCCGCGGATAATCATATCTTTAAGACGTCCTGTTATGTTATAGTTGCCCTCAGGTGTACGGCAAGCAAGATCGCCAGTGTGAAGCCAACCGTTAGAATCAATGGCGGCAGCGGTAGCATTGGGCATCTTGTAGTAGCCCTTCATAATATTGTAACCACGCGCCACAAACTCGCCGTTTACGCCGTCGGGGCAATCCTCGCCTGTTTCGGGGTCAACAATTTTACATTCAACGTTGGCAAACGCGCTACCAACAGTTTCGGTACGAACTTCAAGTGAATCATAGTAACTGCTCATAGTACAGCCTGGACTTGCCTCGGTTTGACCGTAAACCGATACGATTTCTTTCATATTCATAACTTCGGTTGCCTTTTTCATAAGGTCTGCAGGGCAGTTGGCGCCAGCCATAATACCTGTACGAATATAAGAAAAGTCAGTTTTCGCAAAATCTTCGTGCTGCATCATAGCAATAAACATTGTAGGTACACCGTTAAAGGTGGTGATATGCTCGTTGTGAATGCAAGCGAGAGCCGGTTTTGGTGAAAAATAGGGGAGAGGATACATTGTAGTACCGTGTGTCATAGATGATGTCATAGAAAGCACCATACCAAAGCAGTGGAACATGGGCACTTGAATCATCATACGGTCGGCGGTGGATAAATCCATATGGTCGCCAATATATTTACCGTTGTTTACAACGTTGTAGTGTGTAAGCATTACGCCTTTAGGAAAGCCTGTTGTACCCGATGTGTACTGCATATTGCAAACATCGTCCTTATCGACAGCAGCAGCCATACGGTAAACCTCGCTTACAGGAACCTGAACTGCGCGGCTTACAGCATCTTCCCAAGTCATACAACCCTTTTGGGTGTAGCCAACGGTGATTACATTACGTAAGAAAGGCAAACGGCGGCTGTGAAGCGGTGTGCCTACTTTTGTGCTTTCAAGCTCGGGACAAAGCTCGGCAATAATTTTTCCATAGTGTGTGTCCTTTGAGCCTTCGGTCATAATAAGGGTGTGAGTATCGGACTGCTTGAGCAGATATTCAATTTCGTGAATTTTGTACGCTGTGTTAACGGTAACCAAAACAGCACCGATTTTAACTGTTGCCCAGAATGCGATATACCATTGCGGCACGTTAGATGCCCAAACGGCTACGTGGCTGCCCGCCTTTACGCCCATAGAAATAAGTGAGCGTGCAAAAGTGTCAACGTCGTCACGAAATTCCGAATAAGTACGTGTGTAGTCAAGTGTTGTATATTTAAATGCGTATTGGTCAGGGAAGCACTCAACCATGGTGTCGAGAACCTCGGAAAAAGTAAGGTCGATAAGCAAATCCTTTTTCCAAACGAATTTGCCTGTGTGACTCTTGTTATAGTAGAAGGTGC
>JAZNSJ010000101.1:0-2513 GCA_045591155.1 Acutalibacteraceae bacterium
TCCTTGGCTCACAGAACGACATGGCTACGATCCGACTTAAGCATAGAGGGCTTTGTGAGGTCGTTGATAGCTACTACATCGTAGCCTTCAGCACCAAACATCTGACGAAATGCGAGACGACCGATACGGCCGAATCCGTTAATAGCAACTTTAACCATTGGACTTACCTCCTAAAAATTTGTCTATTGGTTATTTTACCCTATTTTTTTAAATTTTTCAAGTATTTTGTTAAAAAATAAACAAATTTTTACAATTTTATTTATTTCGACAATTTTTTCAAAAAGCCAAATACTTTTATGTGCAGTTTGAACTAATGCAAACATCACAAAGTTCTATCCCGACAACTCCATGATTTTCAATTTCTTTTCTACTGTAATATGCATACATATCAGTATAATTTGCAGTTTTTAGTTCTTCCTTTGTATAGCCGCATTTATCAAGTGGTAAATGCTGATATAATGAATTAAAATCTGCGAATTTATGTAGTGCTTTTACCTTAGCGGTTATTATGTTATTATTTTGGGTGCAGTTAAAAACAATAGTATCGCCAACCGAAATTTTTTGGCGCTTTTCATCATTAAGTCGCAGTTCAATGGTTTTACTACCATCTACAATTTTATAAAATGCACCACGCCATAACTTCATATTGTGAGTCATAAAAATTCTCCTATTTAATAATTGTGAATTGTGCATTATGAATTGTGCATTGAAAAAATTATCTTCTCAGCCGATTTTATTGCGTCAACGGCTGCTGACATAATTCCGCCGGCGTAGCCTGCACCCTCGCCACAAGGGTAAATACCGCCAACTGACACCGACTCCCCCCACTCATTTCGCACAATTCGCACGGGTGAGGAACTACGTGTTTCGGGGGCTGTAAGAATAGCATCGTGGCAAGCAAAACCCTGAATTTTTTTATCCATTTCTATAATACCATTTTTAAGTGATTCTATAATAAATTCGGGATAAATATTACTAAAATCAGCAAAAGCAAACTGGGGTTTTACAGTGGGTTTTACGGTGCCAATCTCACACTTTTTATCAAAAACAAAATTACCGACTGTTGTAATGGGAACAGCGCCATTTGCAATATTATATGCTTTTTGTTCAATCTGCTTTTGAAGTTCACAACCGGCAAAAACATCATCGCCCTGTAAATCTTCGGGATTAACACCTACCAGCAAGGCGCTGTTGGCATTAACTCCGTCGCGACGGCTCTCACTCATACCATTTACTGCAATACCACCTTGCTCACTTGAAGCATTTATTACCTCGCCGCCCGGACACATACAAAATGTATATACACCGCGACCGCTTGGCAAGTGAACTGCCAGCTTATAATCGGCAGCTTTAAGCGCTTTGTGTGTAGCAAAGTTGCCGTATAAAGCCTTGTTAATTTCACTTTGTAAATGCTCTATTCTAACGCCCATAGCAAAGGGTTTACGTGTCATCTCAAGACCACAGTCATAAAGCATTTTAAAGGTATCGCGCGCCGAATGACCAATACACAAGCATAAATATTTACAAGGCGTTATTTTGCCGTTTACAGATATTTCTACAAGTTTACTATCATTAAAGAAAACACCGTCAAGTCGTGAGTTAAAATTAACCTCGCCACCAAGTGAGATAATCTCCTCACGTAAATTTTTAACAACAGTCTTTAAAACGTCGGTACCAATATGTGGCTTGGCATCAATAAGTATATCTTTTTGCGCGCCAAAACTATAAAATGTTTCAAGTACGGTGCGACAACGAATATCTTTTATACCGCTGTTAAGTTTTCCGTCAGAAAAGGTGCCTGCGCCACCCTCGCCAAACTGAACGTTTGATTCGGGGTTAAGATTTCCACTATTAAAAAACTTTTGGACGTCAGCAGTACGAGTATCTACGTCAGCACCACGCTCATAAACAATTGGTCGTAAGCCCGCCCGCGCCAATGTTAGCGCCGCAAACATACCCGCAGGGCCAAAGCCAATCACAACAGGTCTAATTTTCGACTGTGCTTTTTGCCAAACATATTCTTTTTTTGTAAAAGGGGCGGCATTTTTATTTTTCTTTAAAACTTTGCCTTCGTTTTTTATTTCTGCAATAACAGATACACAAAAATGCACGTCGCTTTTGTCTCGGGCATCAACCGATTTACGATAAAGCTCAGCCGATATTATATCTTGTTTATTTATTTTAATTTTATTTGCTACTGTGCCGTAAATATCGCCTAAATTGGCGTCTAAGGGCAGTTTTATGTTATTTATAATTATCATAACTTATGCCCCAAAATCCTCGCAAATATGGTTTGCCGCGCAAATGGCGCTGCTCCAAGCCCATTGCAGATTAAATCCACCACAATCGCCATCAATATCAAGTATTTCGCCAATGCAATAAAGACCTCGTTCTTTTTTAGACTCCATAGTCTGAGGATTAAACTGTGTGGTGTCAAGACCACCGGCAGTTACTTGTGAATTGTCAAAACCGGTAGTTTCTGTTACTTTAAATTTCATACCCTTAATAACCGA
>JAZNSJ010000102.1:0-6914 GCA_045591155.1 Acutalibacteraceae bacterium
TGCCTGGTTTTAGGTCTTCCATACTCATTATATCCTGTCTAAGCATTGGAGCAGGCAGTTCATCACGTGGGTCGCGACCTGGTTTTTCAAGTTCTTTTGCAATATCTAAAAGGGTTGGAACACCGACACCAAGTTCGGTAGCAAGGGTTTCTGCACCGCGAGTTTTAATTTGCTCGCTAATACCGCTTATTTTACGGTCGGTAATGTCTTTTTCGCTAAAACCGCAAAGCTTTAAGAGGTGAGTAGCAGCATCGTAACTTTCGGGGTGAACGCTTGTGTTATCAAGCGCTTTCTTACCACCTATAATACGCAAAAATCCTGCGCACTGTTCGTATGCTTTAGGGCCGAGTTTTGAAACTTTTTTAAGTTGTGCGCGGTCGGTAAATACACCATTTTCTTCACGATAGGCAACAATGTTTTTGGCTATTGCGCTATTTATACCTGACACGCGTGAGAGCAACTGCACCGACGCGGTATTAAGGTCAACACCTACCGAGTTAACACAGTATTCAACAACACCGTCAAGACTGGTTGCAAGTTCCTTTTGGGGCATATCATGTTGATATTGTCCAACACCAATGGCTTTAGGCTCTATTTTAACAAGTTCAGCCAAAGGATCTTGCATACGGCGGGCGATTGATACGGCACTTCTGAGTGCTACATCAAACTGCGGAAATTCTTCTGCTGCAAGTTTTGATGCAGAATAAACGCTGGCGCCTGCCTCGCTTACTACCATGTAACTCAGTCCGTCGTTTATTTCTTTTATAACATCGGCGGCAAAGCACTCGGTTTCGTGGCTTGCGGTACCGTTACCTATTGCAAATGTACGGACATTATGTTTTTTAACAAGGTTTTTAATTATAGCTTTTGCCTCGTCTATTTTGTTGTGTGGAGGAACAGGGTAGATAACACCGGTATCAAGCACCTTTCCTGTACCGTCAATTACCGCTACTTTACAACCTGTGCGGTAACCTGGGTCAAGACCTATGGTTACGGTATCTTTAATAGGTGGCTGCATAAGTAATTGCTGTAAATTTTGTGAGAATACCTTTATAGCATCAGCACTTGCTTTTTCGGTGAGCGCATTACGCATTTCGCGTTCAATTGATGGAAAAATAAGACGGGTATAGGCGTCCTCTGCCGCTTCTTTAACAGCGGCGGTACAGGGCGAACCCTCTTTTATGTGGTCGCGAGAAATTATAAACATTGCTTTATTGCGATCAAAATCTACCGAAACCTTTAAGAATTCTTCTTTTTCGCCGCGGTTTATAGCGAGCACACGGTGATTGGCGATTTTTGATAGTGGCTCTTCAAACTCTTTATACATTTCGTAAACATCAAGTTCTTCGCCTGCCGCCTTTACTTGCAGTTTTCCGTGCGCCATACAAACAAAACGCATCCTTTTGCGAATATCGGCATCATCGCTTATCATTTCAGCAATAATATCTTGTGCGCCTTGTAAAGCATCCTCGGCAGTTTCAACACCAAGTTCGGCATTAACAAAATCAGCAGCTAAAATTATAGGCTCTGCACAGTTGGGATTTTGCTCATATATTAAATCCGCAAGTGGAGAAAGCCCTTTCTCTTTTGCAACCGAGGCGCGTGTTTTGCGTTTTTTCTTATAAGGACGATAAAGGTCATCAAGCTCGGTTAGTGTTTGAGCCATATCAATAGCGATAGAAAGCTCCTCAGTAAGAGCTCCTTGTTCTTCGATTGCCAGTTTTATCTTTTCGGCGGTTTCTTGCATATTGCGTAGATATGCAAGTCGATCAGACAGCGTACGTAAAATTTGGTCATCAAGGCTACCGGTTACTTCCTTTCGGTAACGTGATATAAACGGCACCGTGTTGCCCTCATCAAGCAGTTTTACAGCGGCTTCGGTTTGCCAATATTTTATTTTTAACTCTTCGGTTAGTTTTTCTAAAACGTTCATAGTATAATCTCCGTATCAAAATTTAGAATATTATACCATAAATATCATCTTTTAGTAAATAATAATATTGCTTTTTTGTTGTAAAAAATGTATAATAAATGTATATATGTGTAAATTCTTGGAGGAAGTTAATGCTACAGCTTAAAAATGTTTCTTTTTTCGCCGAAACAGAGGATGGTGTAAAAGAAATTTTAAAAGATATTTCAATGGATATTACCGATGGTTTTCTTGCAATAACAGGCCCTAATGGCGGTGGTAAATCTACCCTTGCAAAGATTATTGCAGGTATTATAAAACCAACAAGCGGCACAATTTTGCTTAACGGTGAGGATATAACCGACCTATCAATTACCGACAGAGCAAAAAAGGGTATTAGTTTTGCCTTTCAGCAGCCTGTACGTTTTAAGGGTATTACGGTAAACGACCTTATTAGGCTTGCATCTGGTAAGCCAATAAGTATGTCAGAAGCTTGTGATTATCTGTCACAGGTGGGTCTTTGCGCGCGCGACTATATTAACCGTGAGGTAAACGCATCGCTTTCGGGCGGTGAGCTTAAACGAATTGAGATTGCCACTGTTTTAGCACGCGGCACCGAGGTGTCGCTATTTGATGAGCCAGAGGCAGGTATCGACCTTTGGAGCTTTGGCAACCTTATAAATGTTTTTGAAAAAATGCACGAAACACTGGGTGGCTCTATTATTATAATTTCTCATCAGGAACGCATTTTAAATATTGCCGACAAGGTAGCAGTGCTGTCTGCAGGGCAACTTAAAGCTTACGGAAAGCGCCAAGATATTTTACCTGAATTATTGGGTAACACAAACGCTGTTTGTCCTGTGCTTACTAATAATATGAAGGGAGCACAGTAAATGAACAACACACAAAAAGATTTGCTTAAAATTATTGCCGATATGGATGGCGCAGTAAACGGCGCATTTAATATCCGTGCCAACGGTAGTTTAGCAGAGCGTCACACAACCCCAAATGTTGACATCAAAAATAAAATCGACAAAGACGGTATTGATATTATAATCCGCCCTGGCACTAAGGGTGAGACCATACACATACCTGTAATAATTACCGACAGTGGTGTAAATGATTTAGTTTATAACGATTTTATTATTGGTGACGACTCAGATGTTACCATTATGGCGGGCTGTGGTATCCATAATTGCGGTAGTGAGGAATCACGTCACGATGGTATACACTCGTTTTTTGTGGGTAAAAATGCTAAGGTTAAATATATTGAGCGCCACTATGGCGAGGGTGATGGCACGGGTGGAAAAAATATGAATCCCACCACCGTTGTAAATATAGCCGAGGGCGGTTATATGGAGATGGAAACCAGTCAGATAAAGGGCATTGATAACACCACCCGCGTAACACGAGCAACACTCGACCGCGACGCTACACTTATTATTCATGAAAAGCTTATGACACACGGTACACAGCGGGCCGATACCGATTTTTCGGTTGATATGAACGGTGAAAACTCAAGCGCCAACGTTGTATCGCGCTCGGTAGCAACCGACAACTCGGTACAGTTTTACCGCTCAAATATAAACGGCAACAATAAGTGTACGGGTCACACCGAATGTGATGCTATTATTATGGGAGAAGCAACGGTTAGTGCTATACCAGAAATTAATGCAAACCACATTGACGCTTCTCTAATTCACGAGGCGGCTATTGGTAAAATTGCGGGCGAACAGCTTATAAAATTAATGACGTTAGGTCTTACGGAACAACAGGCTGAAGAAGAAATTATAAATGGTTTTTTAAAATAAAAATATATTGATTATTTTGAAATAAAATGATATTATTATTTATTATGAAAGGGGAGTGCTTATGGGCACAGATATATTGGTATCTGCTTCTATTGTTACTTACAATGATATAAATCGCGCCCCTGACACCGTAAAAAGTATTATAGATAATACAAAAAAACACCCCTTAAAGCTTTATGTTATTGATAACGCATCATCAGACGGCACATCTGATTTTTTACAAAAGCTGGGACATGCCATAGTTATTAAAAATGATAAAAACATAGGCTTTGGTGCAGCTCATAACAAGGTGTTAAATGAGGAACTTGGCAAGTATCATTTTGTTATAAATCCCGATATAACTGTAAATTCTGATGTGATTTCAGATATTGTAGATTATTTTGAACTAAATCCCGATGTGGTTATGGCTATGCCTAAAATACTCAACTGTGACGGCAGTGAGCAAAAACTTCCTAAAGAGCGCCCTACTTTTAAAAGATTATTTTTTGGTAGATTATCAAAAAAAGTGCGTCAAGAATATGTGTGGGCAAACAAAGAAATAACAAACCCGACCGAAATTGATTTTTGCAGCGGTTGTTTCTTTTGTATACGTACAGACATATTTAAAAAATTACTTGGTTTTGATGAAAGATACTTTATGTATCTTGAAGATGCTGATTTGGCGCTTAAGGCGAAATTTAAGGGCAAAGTAATGATGCTGCCACAGTTTAGCGTTACTCACGCTTGGGAACGTGAAAGTTGTAAAAGTTTAAAATATTTACTTATTCATATAGTTTCTTGCTTTGAATTTTTATTTAAATGGAGGGGTAAGTTCAAATGAAGAATATGATTACAGGCTGCCATGGGCAGCTGGGTAACGAGCTACAGTCTATTCTCACAAGCGGCAAAAGTGAGATTGGTGCAGCGCCCGCAGGTGTTATAGGAGCTCAAATTTTACCGGTAGATATTGACACGCTCGATATTTCAAATATGGCGGCGGTAAGCGAATATGTAAACACAAATCGACCAGATGTTATAATTAACTGCGCTGCTATGACTAATGTTGACGGCTGTGAAAGCGATTATGAAACAGCTTTTAAGGTAAATGCGCTTGGCGTTAAAAATCTGGCTGTTTGCGCTGAAAATATTGGTGCTAAATTAATTCACGTATCTACCGACTACGTTTTTGCAGGTAATGGCAAAAATCCATATTGCGAGTGGGACAAGGTAGATCCACAAAGTGTTTACGGCGCATCAAAAGCACTGGGCGAAAAATATGCATTAAGTTTTTGCAAACGCTCGTTTGTTGTGCGCACCTCGTGGCTTTACGGTTACATTGGTAAAAACTTTGTTAAAACCGTGCGTCGTGTAATTAAGGCAAACGGTGGAATAGGTGTTGTATGTGACCAGCGTGGAAATCCAACCAATGCAAATGATTTGGCTCATCATCTTCTTAAGCTTGCAGTTACAGAAGAATACGGTATTTATCACTGCACGGGTGAGGGTGAATGCTCTTGGTATGATTTTGCAGTAAAAATTGCCGAGTATTCAGGCCTTGGCAAAACAGTAACAGCATGCACAACCGAAGAATACAATGCTAAATTTAATGTACCAACCAAACGACCCGAATATTCATCACTTCGTAATTTGGCGCTTGAATGTACAGTCGGCAATGAAATGCGCGATTGGGAAATCGCTTTAAAAGAATATATTTCAAAGGTGGAGGACTAATTATTATGAAAACCTATTTAGTAACAGGCGGCGCAGGCTTTATCGGCTCAAACTTCGTCATCTATATGTTAAATAAGTATGATGACATAAAGATTATCAACGTTGACAAGCTTACATATGCTGGCAATCTTGAAAATCTTAAGAGTGTAGAAAACGATCCACGTTACAGCTTTGTTCAGGCAGACATATGCGACAGAGAGGCAATCTCAAAGATTTTTGCTGAAAATGATGTTGACTATGTTGTTAACTTTGCAGCAGAAAGCCACGTTGACCGTTCTATCACAAATCCTGAAATATTTGTTAAAACAAACGTTGAAGGTACTGTAAATATGCTCCAATGCGCAAAGGTTGCTTGGGCTATCGGTGACGACCAATATAAAGAAGGCGTTAAATATTTGCAAGTTTCTACCGATGAGGTTTACGGTTCACTTGGTGAAACCGGCTACTTTATGGAGACCACACCCCTTGATCCACACTCACCATATTCATCATCAAAGGCATCGGCCGATTTCTTTGTAAAGGCGTTTGGTGATACCTATAAATTCCCAATTAACATTACCCGTTGCTCAAACAACTACGGTCCATTCCAGTTCCCTGAAAAGCTTATTCCTCTTATTATGAATAATACTTTACAGCACAAGGATCTTCCCGTTTATGGTGACGGTATGCAAATTCGTGACTGGCTTTATGTTGAGGATCACTGCAAAGCTATAGATATGGTAATTACAGGCGGTAGACTTGGTGAGGTTTACAATGTTGGCGGTCATAATGAAAAGCCCAATATTTTTATTGTTAAGTCTATTATTGAGTACATTAAAGAAAACGTTGACGAAACCGTTGGCGAGCATATGATTAAGCATGTTACCGACCGTAAGGGTCACGACCGTCGTTACGGTATTGATCCTCAAAAGATTAAGGACGAGCTTGGTTGGTATCCCGAAACCTGTTTTGAGGTTGGTATAAAGAAGACACTTAAGTGGTATCTTGATAACAAAGAGTGGTTTGACAACGTAACAAGCGGCGCTTATCAGAAGTATTACGATACAATGTACAGCGGAAAAGAGGAGCTTTAATGGGTAAGTTTAACTTTATTAAAACCTCTATTGATGGTGTAATAATTGTTGAGCCCACCGCTTATGGTGACAGCCGCGGCTATTTTATGGAGACCTATCAAAAAGAGGATTTTAAGGCAGGCGGTATAGACATAGACTTTGTTCAGGATAATCAGTCAATGTCTACCAAGGGTGTGCTTCGCGGCCTTCATTTTCAAATTAATTATCCCCAAACCAAGCTTGTGCGTTGTGTTCGCGGTGAGGTATTTGACGTATGTGTTGACTTGCGTGAGGGCTCACCCACCTACGGTAAGTGGGAAGGCGTTATACTAAGCGCTGAAAACAAGCGTCAGTTCTTGGTGCCAAAGGGTTTTGCGCACGGCTTTGTAGTGCTTTCTGACGAAGCAGAATTTTGCTACAAGGTTGATGACT
>JAZNSJ010000103.1:0-11754 GCA_045591155.1 Acutalibacteraceae bacterium
CCAGCCAGCGCCGTATTCTAAAAATAGTATTTCTTGCAGATTCACAATCTTCGGTCCAAGAACCCGCAAAATGATGTATAGTATACGATTTTTTTGAAGGCTTGTTGAAAATGCGTGAAAAATTATTAGGACAAAAATAAATTTGTGGGTACATAGTGAATCCGTCAATAACTTGTTCCTTGCCGTTAAGAACAAGGCCTTTGGAGGTTAGCATATTTGTTATTGTAACAACATTGGTTATTATATTGTAAGAACCATCTTCGTTAATAAAATGTGCGTCATTATAAAAAGATAACAGGTGCTCAACGGTTTTGCTGCCTTTTTTGGCCGCCATTATACCAGTGGGAACACTGTCGCGAGCTTCAAAACCTGAAAACGCTTCGTTTTCTAAAAACTTTTCATCCAAAGGCTTTAGTAATTCTACATCGGTATCGCAATAAATCCCTCCGTAATGGTAAAGAATATAAAGACGAATATAGTCCGAAACGAACGCCCATTTCTTTGCCGCATAGGCTTCTTTTATATAGTCATTCGCTTGTAGCGCATCGCCCAAATTGTCCTCGTTCCATTCTATAATTTGGTATTCAGGCGTTACCTTCTCCCAAGATTTGAGGCACATTTTGACCAGCGGAGGTTTTTCACCCCTGCCAAGCCATATAAAGTGTACGGTTTTTGGTATCCTGCTCATTTTAAACTCAACTCCGTAAAAATAATATTATATAGTTTAAGGGGTAGCCATTTTTTTGCTGTTTATAAAAATCACAAATAGGACAATGGTGCACAGCAAAAGCAACAACATTGATGTTGCAAAGCATACGGCGGCGCCGAGGAGACCAAATTTGTTAACAAATAAATCAACAGTAAAAATGGTGTATATCCACGTTATAGCATAGGCAAGAATAAGATAGCGGTGTTTTCGCATAACGGTTATTGCATTGTCGAAAAGATACATATACGCGTTAAAAACTCCACCTAAAATAAGGAGTATGAGAACATATTTGTATTGATTAAGCGGAACGTTATACACAAAAGAGAGGATCGGACAACCCAAGAACCAACCACCTAATAAAACCACAACAGACATTGATAGGAGTCCCAGAGAGATATTTTTAATGATTTTAAAAAACTCCTTTTTGTTGTTATCTATCCAACATAATGTCAACCTGGTTATAAGGGGCCTAAATATGAAAAATATAAGATTAAGTATTGATGCGGGTAAAAAAAGAATATTATATATTTTTTGTGAGCCGTCTGAAAGCAATCCTATCTCAATAGCCGAGTCTATGGAAAATCTCGGCTGATTAAATATATCCATAATAAAATAAGCGTTAATGAAAAGCGGGAAACAAGCAACCGTAAGTTTTATTAAAAAGTTGTTAGACGAATTATTTGTGCTCGTGTTGAAGTTTTGTTTTGCCAAAAGGTAATAACGATAGTCAAACAGGAAAAAGGTTATATAATTACCTGCTATCATAAATATACAAGCAAGTAAGAGGTTTTCGGAAAACAGTATGGTTATGGCAAAAACAATAAGCAATGCTAAAGAATGGGCAGAAAACGCTTTACCTGCAAGGTCCAGTCTTTCTTTTTGTTGAAACCAACCCTGGAACAAATCAGAAAACGCATCTGCTGATTTTGCAATACAAACAAGAAATACTATTAGTGCCTTGTAAAAAGAAAAGCCGGACAAGTATACGTAAATTGCGGAATAAATCAACATCGCTAACACAGTAAGTGCTCGGAAAAGCAAATATTGGTTAAAACTATACTTTTCTTTGATGTCTGTGGCTTGGTAGAGTCGTGCCTGGAAGGTTCCCACGGTCATAGCCTGCATACCAAACGACCAGGCCAGGCTAAAAATATCAGCTTCTCGGTCATTTAATAAAATGGAAACAAAAAGCAATAATGCTACCGAAAGCATTGCATTTAAAATGCTGCCGGCAAGATTCCAAAAATAAATCTGCTTTGTTGTTGGCGTATAAAGCGACTTCATAATATTCCTTCATTTTAAAATGGTTTTAAGTATTATATCATACTATCAGCTTTTTTTCAAACAAAATTTAGAGAAATATGTTTTATCTTGAAAAAACATTTATAATATGATAGAATAAAACAAATTAAGGTAGTGTTAAGGCGAATTCGTAGCAACACAGATATAAAAATACTATAAAGGTAACACGCTTGAAGGCAATATACGTTCGATAATGTTTGTATTATTTATAATTAAGATTAATAGAGGAGTTAAAAATGAAGGTATTTGATTTTTTTGAAAAGCAAAAAAACTTAATATGCGCTATAGCGGTTATTTTAGTTGTTCTTTTTGCGAGCATTGCTTTTTTTTGCTCTAGAATAGATAATAACAAGGATATGCCAAAACAATCTTACACAGTAGGTGAAGTGACAGGTTTTGACGGCAAAATCACAGTGTTAGAGGGACAGGAATTAACGCAACAATATCGGCTTGAAAATTTAGCTTATGAGCAATTGGGAATGTTCATTAGCGAAGCATCGCCGGAATGTAACATCAAGGTTAATTTGAACTATGCTGATAAAGATTCAGAAAAATTTCTTTCTTATGATAACATCAATTTGAGTGGATATACCTACATAGATTTACCAATCGAGTTCATGTCAAATGATGTATCCGAATTAAAAATAAAGCTTACTGCTCAGACAGGAAGCTTCTCCGTTTCGACAAATAGTTCAACAGTAATAGAAAACAGTAAATGCACATTTGCAGGTGAAGAGATATCCACCAATATAGTAGTGGATGTACGAACGATGAGAAATGCGATTAAGTACAAGTTATATTGGGTTTTTGTTATTGCTGGTTTATTGTTGCTTTCCGTTGTTGTGCTTCTTGTTAAATTTAAAAAAATAGAAACAGCAGGTCTTTGTGCGATAATGATGGTCTTTTTTTGTGTGGTATGCTTATTTGTTTTTCCTCCATTCACGGTTCCAGATGAGTTTACCCATTATAAAGCAGCATATCATATCTCAAATCAACTTATGCTTGATTTCAAGGACGAGCAAGGGGCACTTCACATGCGTGCTGACGATTATGAATTTTGTAAACAAGGAAACAATTCATTATATACACAGGATTATATAATTGATAAAGATTTTGATCGTTTGACTTGCAATGACGAAAAAATTATAACAGCGCCTTTGGATTATATGACAAACAAAGCGATAGTCTACCTTTTGCCTTCGACGGGCATATCGATTGCCAGAATACTGGGAGTAGGACCGTATTGGACATTCCAGATAGGAAGACTTTTTAATATTCTGCAATGTATAATGATGGTATACTTTGCAATCAAAATAATACCATTTGGCAAAACCGGATTAGCTGTAATTTCTTTGTTACCGATTAATCTGCATATTATGTCTTCGATGTCGTATGATGCTTTTACTTACGGCGGCATGATATTTATTTTTGCATATATCATTAAACTTATATATGATAAAGAGGCTATAGGCTGGAAACAATTGTTATTGTTGACGCTTATGATTGTGTTGGTAGTTCCGCAAAAAGTGGTATATATTGGCGTGGCTGCGCTATTGCTTATAATACCCAAGGATCGTTTTGCTAAACCTAAATGGCATTTCGTCTTCAAGTGCGCTATAGGATTAATAGCAGTTGCATCAATATTGATATTACAAATACAAAGCGTGTCTAAATTGACATCAGGAACAGTTACATTTTCCGAAGCTGAAGGATATAGTATATCATATATTTTAGTGCATATATCGGAAATTATAAAAATGCTGTTTAATACAATAGTGGATCTGGGCGATTTCTATGTGAAATCCATGATTTCTTATTTTGGATTCTTCGAAATACAAACACCGTGGTTTATGGCGGTACCATTTGTTGTTTTGGTAGTGTTGTCATTTATGCGTAGCGAAGATGAGCCTCCGCCATTTAGGTTTGTTGAAAGGATATATTCAATGGTATTGTTTATAATAGTATTCCTTTTGGTAGAAATGCTGCTGTTGATAGATTGGACACCAATGGGCAGCACACAAATATTGGGCGTGCAGGGTAGATATTTTATACCGGCGCTACCGTTACTTATTGTTGCCGCAAGAAACAATATAATTGTAACTAAAAAGAACATTGGACCAAGACTTATTTTTGCTACAAGCGCTATGAATATGATTGTGCTGATATATTGTTTATCTTTAATAATACCACAATAGAGTGAGGCTTTATGAAATTTTGTCTTTTTTGTGCTAATTATCTGCCAAATCTTGGCGGGGTAGAAAGGTATGTCTACAATCTTTCTAAACAATTAATCAATTTAGGACATGATGTTACTGTTGTAACATCAAATGTGTTTGACCTGCCTTCATATGAGATAGATGAAAACGGAATAGAAATATTTCGCATGCCTTGCTATAATTTTATGAAGGGTAGATACCCAATTTTAAATAAAAATCAAGAATTCAAAAAATTGGATAGACAACTAAATCAAAAGCATTTTGATTTAGTTGTTATAAATGCAAGATTTTATATTCATAGTCTTTATGCTGCAAGTTTTGCTCAAAAAAACGGTATTAAGTGTATTACTGTTGAACACGGCTCCACGCACCTTTCGGTTGCTAACAAAGTTTTAGACTTTTTTGTGGCTCACGTAGAACATTTTGTAACATTATTGCTTAAGAGAAAGTGTAAAGATTATTACGCTGTATCACAAGCAGCAGGAGAGTGGTCGGCACATTTTGGTATAATGTCAAAGGGCACTCTTTATAATGCGATAGATATTGACGCAGTAGTGCAAGCTTTGGATAAAAATGTTTGTGATTACCGAAAAAATCTTAACATACCCGAAACCGCAACGGTTATTACCTTTACGGGCAGATTGCTTAAGATTAAGGGTGTTTATGAGCTTTTGAATGCATTCAACCAAATAAATCGTGACGATCTATATCTAATTTATGCAGGCGATGGACCTGAAGCAGAAGAACTGAAAAACCAGGCAACCGACCGAGTCGTGTTTTTGGGCAAGATAGATTTTGAACACATAATATCTCTGCTTGGCGCATCCGATATATACTGTTTGCCATCGGTGTCAGAGGGTATGTCAACCTCGGTTTTAGAGGCGGTTGCTACAAAGACCTTTGTTATCACAACATATAACGGCGGCGCGAGAGAGTTGATAATAAGCGACGAGTATGGTATTATAACAAAGGGAAATACCGTAAAAGAAACGGTAATTGCCATCAAAAAGGCTCTTGACAGCGATTATCGCAAAAGCGCTTGCGACAAAGCTTACGAAAGATTGCTTGAAGGTTTCACGTGGCAAAAAACAGCAGAAAAACTAGATAGTTTAGTATAAAGGGGATATAAGATGAATGTACTTATCATAATTCCGGCATACAATGAGAGCGAAAATATTGAACGAGTGGTATCAGAAATAAAAAGCAAATGTCCGGAATATGACTATTTAATCGTAAATGATTGTTCCACTGATCGCACGGTGGAAATATGCAAAGAAAACGGTTTCAATTATATTGACCTTTGCTGCAACTTGGGTATAGGCGGCGGTGTGCAAAGCGGTTATATATTTGCATATCGCAACGGATACGATTATGCCGTTCAAATAGACGGCGACGGTCAGCACGATCCTAAATACATTCCACAAATGATAGAGGTTTTGAAAAAAGAAAACGCTGATATGGCCATAGGCTCACGATTTATTACAAAAGAAGGCTTCCAGTCAAGCGGTATGCGTAGATTTGGTATAAACTTTTTAAGCACCCTTATTCGATTGGTGTGTGGCGCAAACGTTAAGGATGTTACTAGTGGATTTAGAGTTACAAACCGAAAATATATAGAATTCTTTTCAAAAGAATATGCCGATGATTATCCCGAACCTGAAGCAATAGTTGCTGTTACATTGTGTGGCGGAAAGGTTGTTGAGGCTCCGGTTATTATGCGTGAGCGCGAGGGCGGTGTATCATCGATAAGCCCGCTTAAATCAATATACTATATGATAAAAGTGTCATTGGCAGTTTTGCTATATAGAATAACATACAAAGGCGGTAAAAAATAATGGTATTAGCACTTAGAATATCATTGCTTATAGCAATATGTGTATATTTGACGCTTATAGTAGTGTTGCTTAGAAAGAAAAGTCTAAACCTAAAATATTCACTTTTATGGTTGTTTATGGCAGTTGTTTTGTTCTTGATGGTAGCCTTCCCGAAGACAATTGAATTTTTGGCAGACCTAATCGGCGTAGCGTCATACATTAATGCGATTTTTATGGCGTTTATATTCTTTATTTTGCTTTTGGTAGTATCACTAACGTCAATTGTGTCAAAACAGCATCGCGAAATTAAAACTCTCATTCAAAATGTAGCGCTCTTACAAAAGCGTTTAGATCAACTTGAAAAATAATATGCTTATAACACAAACAACCTCTCTTTCGAGAGGTTGTTTGTGTATGGGGATGAATATGGTGGGCGCCTTTGACGGCAGTGCAGAAACCGTCAAAGACACTGTTATAAAACCGCGCAGATACCAAGGGGACAAAGGTATCCTTTGCAGATTTTAACATATTTTAAGCTGATCATATTGCGGCGCATTTTTAAAAATACGCACCTTGTATTCTACATAATTTTCGGTTTCTCGCTTTCGCGAATTTGCTGTAATGCCTGCGTTTTGCATAGTGCAAAGCAGCTTTGATAAGCTGTTAGAAAAAAGCTTTATATCGCCTATTGCAGCCTTTCTTAGCGGCTTTTTAGGTTCGCAAACTTCTTCTTTTTCTGGTTCTGTTGGGTTTAATATGCACTCTACAAGCTCTTCGGTCTGAGTTAAGTTAAGTCCGTTAACTATTATTTTATCAAGCGCATCTTCGCGAAGCTCTGTCGGCAGTCGTAACAGTGCTCGGGCGTGCCTCTCGGTAAGATTTGCAGCAAGTATTCGCGTTTGCATTTCGCTCGACAGCTTTAAAAGCCGCAGTTTATTGCTCACGGTAGAATTAGCCATACCAAGCTGTACTGCTACCTCAGATTGTGTAAGACGAAAATCGTTTATTAAGGTTTGTATGGCAAGCGCCTCTTCAAAACAATTTAAATCACTGCGCTGCATATTTTCGGTAATGGCGTATAATGATGCAACCAAATCACTTGTTCTGTGCAAAACGCAGGGTATTCGGCGCAAGCCTGCCATTTTTGCAGCTCTAAGGCGACGCTCGCCCGCAATAAGTAAATACCTGCCACCCTCTGCTTTTCGCACGGTAAGCGGCTGTATTATTCCGTTTGCCGCTATTGAATCGGCAAGAGACTGTAGCTCGTATGTATCAAAAATTTTTCTTGGCTGATTAACGTTAGGAATTATGTCATCGGGTCTTAACATAAGTAGTTTTTTATCTGCGAAAGTATGCACGACCATCACTCCTTTTTGCAAACATATTATCTCTTAAAAAGTTTAATTTGTAAATCAAAATCGATCGGGCAAATATGACACAAAAAATAAAAAAGCGCCTTTTTATAAGGCGCTTTTTGCTATTTTTCCGTTTGCACGGGGATATTTTGGCGGAGTTTGCGATATTTTTTTTGCAATTATAAAGGCTCGGGCTTCATTTTCACGTAAATTTTCGCATATAATTGTTGGTTTTTCACAACCAAGTGTTTTATATGCGTTTGCCGCATGAGTAAGCTCATCGCTGGCTGCTGCCCCCTTCATTGCAACAAAGTGACCGCCCACCTTTACAAAGGGTATGCAATATTCGCAAAGGATTGGCAAATTTGCTACCGCCCTTGCGCATGCAATATCATATTGCTCTCGGTAATTTTTATTTTTACCACCGTCTTCGGCGCGCATATGTACGGTTTTTGCATCTAAATTAAGTGCATCTAACACGGCATTTAAAAATGTAAGGCGTTTGTTTAACCCATCCATAAGCGTAAGCTGTATATCGGGACATGCAATTTTAAGCACCATTCCCGGAAAACCAGCGCCTGTGCCTACGTCTATAAGACTGGCTCCCTGCTTTACATTGACATTTTTAAAAAATAAAAGGCAATCTAAAAAATGCTTGTATAAAACCTCTTCCGGCTCGGTTATGGCGGTAAGATTCATTTTTTGGTTCCACCCAATTAACATATTACCATAAGTGTTAAGTCTATTTATAGCAGTTGCATCAAGGATTAAACCAAATTGCTCACAAATGGGAATAATTTTTTGTATGTTAAAATTAATCATATAAACCTCTATTTAGAAAGATATATTAAAAGCACCGATACATCGGCAGGGCTAACACCTGAAATGCGTGATGCCTGACCAATGTTTTCTGGCTTTATTTTATTAAGCTTTTCTGCCGCTTCAAGTCGTAAGCCTTTAATTAAGGTGTAATCAAAATCCTTTGGAATAGCCTTGTTTTCAAGTCGCAACATTTCGTCTACCTGTGCTTGCTGACGGCTTATATATCCATCGTATTTAATTTCAATCTCAACCTTTTCGCATATATCATCAGAAAGCTCGGGACGCTCGGCATCAAAAGGTGCTAGGCACTTATAGTCAAGCTGCGGTCGCTTTATTAAATCGGCAAGTCGAGTTCCCGTAGTTATTGGAGCCGTGCCACGACTTTCAAGCATTTGGTTAAGCGCAGGCTTTGGAGCAAAAAAGGTTCGGTTTACTCGCTCAATCTCCTGTTCTTTTTTTGTACGACGCTCTAAAAAGCGTTGGTATTCGTCATCGCTTATAAGACCTAATTGGTATCCTGTGGGCATCAGTCGTTCGTCTGCATTATCTTGACGCAAGAGTAGACGATACTCGCTTCGTGAGGTCATCATTCGGTACGGGTCAGAACAACCCTTTGTTACAAGGTCATCAATAAGTGTGCCTATATATGACGACGAACGGGATAACACAAGTGGCTCTAACCCACGCACCTTGTGCGCCGCATTTACACCTGCAACAAAGCCTTGAGCAGCAGCCTCTTCATATCCGGACGAGCCGTTAAACTGACCCGCGCCGTAAAGACCTGGTTGCTCTTTAATTTCAAGCGTGGCATAAAGCGCAAGCGGATCTATACAATCGTACTCGATAGCATAGGCCGTACGCATAATCTTTACATTTTCGAGTCCCTTTATTGTGCGGTAAAATTTAAGCTGTACCTCTTCGGGCAAAGAAGAAGACATACCTTGTAAATACATCTCTTCGGTATTTTCTCCGCAAGGCTCAATAAACATCTGGTGGCGCTGTTTGTCGGCAAATCTTACAATTTTATCCTCTATACTTGGACAATATCGTGGACCTACACCCTCTATATCACCCGCATACAGCGGCGATCGATGCAAATTTTCAAGAATTACCTTTTTTGTTTCGTCATTAGTGTATCCAATATGACAAACAACTCGGTTTTCGGGCTTTTGAGTGGTTGAAAAACTAAATGGTACTGTTTCCTCATCACCGTCTTGAACTTCAAGCTTAGAAAAATCTATACTTGCACGGTCAACACGCGCAGGAGTACCCGTTTTAAAACGCCGAAGGGGAATATTTAATTTAGCAAGAGATTTTGACAACTCGGTAGCTGGGAAGTTGCCGTCTGGTCCGCTTTCATAATTAACTTCGCCTATATAAATTCTGCCGCCTAAAAACGTGCCCGTTGCTAAAACCACACATTTACACGGGTAATCAGCACCAAGACGAGTAATGCAGTGCCAAAGCCCGTCTTCTCGCTTTTCTATGTTTACTATTTCAGCCTGTTTTATATCAAGGTTTTGCTGTTTTTCTATAACGTTTTTCATATATCCGCAATAGGCGCGACGGTCTATTTGTGCGCGTAACGAATAAACTGCAGGACCTTTACCTCGGTTTAACATACGGCTTTGTAATGTAGTAGCGTCTGCCGCCTTACCCATTTCGCCACCCAAAGCGTCAAGCTCGCGCACAAGGTGACCCTTTGCTGTGCCGCCTATAGACGGATTACAAGGCATATTGCCAACCCAGTCAAGATTTATTGTAAACATAACCGTTTGGCAACCAAGTCTTGCAGAAGCAAGCGCTGCTTCTATACCTGCGTGACCGCCACCGATTACGGCAATATCGTATTTTTCAGCCAAATATTCCTTTATCATAAAAACCTCTTTTACATACGATAAAAATATAGATTTATTGTAATTGTATGTTGATTATTTTCCTACACAAAATCTTTTAAATATCTCGTCACAAACCTCATTTGTAACACGCTTGCCCGTAAGCTCTAAAAGCGCGGCGATTGCATCGTCAACACATACCCCCACAGCATCAAGAGTTATACCGCAGGTTTGCGCCTCGCGTGCGGCACAAACCGCGTCAAGCGCACGGCGCACACAATCACGCTGCCGCTCGTTTATAAGCACCGTATCATCGGGGGACAGCATATCGGTTTTACAAATGCGCTTTATTGCCTCGCTTAATTGTTCGTACCCATCGCGATTTTTTGCCGAAATTTCAACCGTTTCAAAACCATTTAAGCTTTGTTTATCTAAAACAGATGTAAGGTCGGATTTATTTAAAACAACTATGCTTTTTTTATCCTTTATGCGCTCAAGCAACAGCTTATCATCATTATCAAGCGGTATAGAACTGTCGAATACCGCAAGCAAAAGCTCGGCATTTTCTATTTTTTGCAGCGCTTTATCCACACCAAATTTTTCAACCGTGTCTTCCGTTTGGTGAATTCCTGCAGTATCGGAAAGATTAAGTATTATATCACCTATATTAACCGTAGTTTCTACCACATCGCGCGTGGTTCCTGCAATATTGGTAACAATAGAACGGTCACAGCCGCACAGCATATTCATAAGTGTAGATTTTCCAACATTTGGTTTGCCTACTATTGCACAATTTATACCCTCGCGAATAAGGCGACCTGCATCATAAGTAGAAATTAATTTTTCACATTTAACACAGCATTCGTCAAGCAAAGCCGCAAAATTTTTCTCACTTAAATTTGGTATATCCTCATCGGGATAATCAGCAAAGGCAGCAAGCGAAGCTGCTGTTTCAAGCAGTTTATTTAAAATATCCTCGGTGTCACGGCTAATACGACCTTCTCTTGCTCCGCGAGAAATCTTTGCAGCCGCATCGTTTCGGGCGCTTATAAGCCCCATAACGCTTTCGGCTTTTGTAAGGTCTAATTTACCGTTTAAAAAAGCGCGTTTGGTAAATTCCCCGCCACCAGCAAGCGTGGCACCACATTCTAACACCCTACGCAAAACCTGTCGAGCTACAACAGTGCCGCCGTGAGTCGATATTTCGACCGTGTTTTCACCGGTATAGCTTTTTGGCGCGCGAAAAACGAGAGCAACCGCATCATCAAGCGTATCGCCTTTTTCGTCAATCACCTTGCCGTAAGCCGCACGATAACCATCAAGACTTAGTAGTTTTTCGCCAGAAAAAGAAACAAAGCATTTATCCGCAATATTTATCGCTTCTTTACCTGAAATACGTATAACGCTTATGCCCCCCTCACCCAATGGTGTGGCAATAGCTGCTATTGTGCGCTCACTCATAAAATCACCGCCAAAATATTAATCATAATATTTTAACATAATAAAATCATATTTTCAATACGCAAATACGTTTTTAAAACCTTGCTGTTATAAATTTACAATTAATATTGTTTGCCTTGCAATTCATAACGCTATATGATATAATGCACTATGTATAATTATATAATTATAAGGAGAAATATATCTTGTCATTCCCGCTTGAAAACATCAGAAACTTTTGTATAGTAGCACATATAGATC
>JAZNSJ010000104.1:0-17195 GCA_045591155.1 Acutalibacteraceae bacterium
CGGGTATTGTAAGCGTAAAGCTTGCGGCTGCTGGGAAAAAGCCTGATATGCAAGCAATACTTCCCGCTAACTGACCTAATAGAGCAATTGCGGCTACATCGCCGTTTATGCGGTAGCGGGCAATCATTATAGCGCAAACAATTGCAAACGCTATAGCGCCTGCTATAAGCATAACATTAAGCGCATCAGAACCAAGAGATGGGGATATAATTTGTAGCTTACTTTCGTCAACTGTAAGCGCAAAGGGGAGTGAGCCTGCATTTATTTTATCGGCAAGGTCCTTTGCCTCGTCAGCAGTACCTATGCCCGTAATGGTTGCAACACCATCGGTAATAACATTATTAACCGTAGGTGCAGAAATCATGGTGTCATCCATCCAGATGGATATTTGTTGATTTAAATAGGTTTGTGTACCTGCTGCAAATTTGGTTTTACCCGCATCGGTAAGTTCAAGCAAAACAAGAGGAACGGTTGGGTTTTCAGGGTCAACACCAGCTTGTGCCGATTTAATGTCCTCGGCACCCTTTAAAATAACGGCGGTTTTGTCTTGATTGCCACAAAATGTAAGCATTGCTGTCTCACCGAGTTCTTGAACAGCCTTTTGCGCGTCGAAATCGCTTTCGTCAGCAGCCCAAGGGAAGCGTACAATAATTTGATGATTAAAACTATCGGTGTAAACCTCATAGTCGGTGATGTTATTGTTTACAAGACGAGTTTCTATAATGGCCTTTGCCGAATCCATATCTACGTCGGTAATTTCAACATCCTGCTTATCTGGGCTAAATACTGCCTCAACACCGCCGCGGATATCAATACCCCAACGGATGTCATTAGCGCCCTTAACATAAACCTGTCTAATGTCGCCGTAGTAATTCTCTACACCAAAAAAAGCAAGATAGGTAAGTGCTAAAATCAGTGCGAGGATTACAAAAAAGGTCGACTTGCGGGAAGTTTTAGACTTCATTTTTGAAACCTCCAATGTTTTTGAAAATATTATTTAATAATTATACAAAAAATAAAGAATAATGTCAAATGAATTAAACTTATTTTTCAAGCAATTTTTCAAGTGCTGCAACTTTTACTGCCGCACAAAGAATAACAGCCGCAGTTTTAATTTCTTCGGCGCTCGGATATGTGGGTGCTATGCGCAGATTTGAATCTTCGGGGTCAATGCCGTAGGGGTATGCGGCGCCTGCAGGTGTAAGTATAAGACCTGCATTGGCGCAAAGCTGTTCAACACGCTTTGCGCAACCTGGTAATACGTAAAGGCTTATAAAATATCCACCCTTTGGATTGGTCCAGTGCGCAATACCTGTGTCTTTTATGCGAGTATTAAGCTCGGTAAGTACGCTTTCAAACTTTGGTCTTATAATATCGGCATGCTTTTTCATATGTTGATATAAATCATCTGCTGATTTAAACATACGTGCGTGTCGAAGTTGATTAAGCTTATCGGGGCCTATGGTCTGGTACTTCATACGACTTTTAAGAATGGCCACATTGTTTGGGCTACCTGCCGCTACCGCAACACCTGCACCGGGGAAAGAAATTTTTGAAGTAGATGCAAAAATAATCGGCAAATCTGGGTTGCCCGATTTGACACATTCATCGTAAATGTTAAGCAGGGCGTCACTCTCGTCATAAAGGTCGTGAATACAGTAAGCGTTATCCCAAAAGATTTTAAAGTCCTTTGCCGCAGGTTTTAAAGCGGCAAAACGGCGAACAACCTCGTCGCTGTAAGTAATGCCTTCTGGGTTAGCGTATTTTGGCACGCACCATATACCCTTAACCTTTTCATCTTTTATAAGCTCTTCTACTTCGTCCATATCTGGTCCATCAGCGTTAAGCTTTACGGGAATAAGCTCAAAACCAAAATACTCTGTTATTGCAAAGTGACGGTCGTAACCGGGGGCAGGGCACAAGAACTTGATGCCGTCCTCTTTGCCCCATGGCTTGCCACCAAGACCGTGTGTCATAGCCTGTGCAATAGTATCGAACATCATATTGAGTGATGAATTTCCGCCAACGATTATCTGATCGGGAGAAAGTCCCAAAACCTCACCAAACAAGTTTTTAAGCTCACAAAGGCCGTCAAGACCGCCGTAATTGCGGCAATCAATACCGTCAATGTTTTTAAAGCCTGTGTCGTTGCCTACAAGGTCAAACATCTTTTCGCTTAAATCCATATTATCGCCACCCGGCTTACCGCGCGACATATCAAGCGTTAAATGTAAAGCACGAAGGGCTTCATATTCTGCTTTTGCCGATTTATATTCAGCCTTTAGTTCGTCTTTGTTCATATTTAAATAATTAGACATATAAAAACCTCCAAGGGAAAATAGCAAAAATGTATACTAAATATATAATATAATATATTCTAAAGATTTTTTCAAGTACCAAATAAAAACACTTGACAATTAAAGTGGTGGGTGGTAATATATTTGCATATTAAAAACCTACGATTAAGAGTAGTAACCCTTTTTGAAACTTTCAGAGAGTTGCCGATGGTGGAAAGGCAACAGCGGAAATTTGGGCGAATGGACTTATGAGGGCGATCGAAAGGGCGTTTTTGCCTTAGTAGCAGTCGACGGGAGCACCCGTTACAGTGTGGCTTATATGTTGGTATAAGTAAGAGGCGGATGAATTATTTTCATCAATCAGGGTGGCACCGCAGGATTTTATCTTGTCCCTAGAATTTAGGGATGGGATTTTTTTATTTATGATACTACTTACAAAGCGATGGCGTAGCTTGTTTTAAAACCAAAAATTATATTTAAGGAGAAACAACTATGAAACTAAACAATGTAGATTTTGATACTTACTTTAACAATTACCCCGACAAAAACGGATATTTCGGTAAATACGGCGGCGTTTATATCGAAGATAAACTAAAGGACGCTATGGCAGAAATTACCGAGGCTTACTACTCAATTTGTCAGTCGCGCAAATTTATTGCTGAGCTACGCCGTATAAGAAAAGAATTTCAGGGCAGACCTACACCTGTATCTCACCTTGAGCGACTTTCAGATGCTTTAGGCGGTAAGGTTCAACTATATGCTAAACGTGAGGATTTAAACCACTCTGGCGCACATAAGCTTAATCACTGTATGGGTGAGGCGCTTTTGGCTAAATATATGGGCAAGAAAAAGATTATTGCCGAAACAGGTGCGGGTCAGCACGGTGTGGCTTTGGCTACTGCGGCAGCTTACTTCGGCTTGCAGTGCGATATTTATATGGGCAGTGTAGATATTAAAAAACAGGCTCCAAATGTGGCACGTATGAAGATATTGGGCGCAAATGTTATTGAGGTAACCCACGGTCTTGCCACTCTTAAAGAGGCTGTTGACGCGGCTTTTGACGCATACAGCAAGGAGTATAAAGATTGTATTTACTGCATCGGCTCGGTTTTGGGACCGCATCCATTTCCAATGATGGTGCGCGATTTTCAAAGTGTGGTTGGCATTGAGGCGCGTGAACAGTTTATTGATATGACAGGTCATCTGCCGTCGGCTATTGTTGCTTGCGTTGGCGGCGGCTCTAATGCGGCGGGACTTTTCTCGGGATTTTTGAATGACCCCGTTGATATTTACGGTGTTGAGCCACTTGGTCGCGGACCAAAGCTTGGCGACCATGCAGCAAGCCTAAAATACGGCACGGAGGGCATTATGCACGGCTTTAACAGCATAATGCTTAAAGATGAAAACGGCGAGCCGGCACCTGTTTACTCGGTAGCAAGCGGTCTTGACTACCCGTCATCTGGTCCTGAACACGCATTCTTGCAAGAGATTGGCCGCGTTAAGTACGATGTAATAGATGACGAGGAAACCATTGACGCATTCTTTAAGCTTGCTCGTCTTGAGGGTATAATTCCTGCTATTGAGTCTTCACACGCGGTAGCTTACGGTATGAAATTGGCAAAAACTATGGACCACGGTTCTGTTCTCATTAACCTTTCAGGTCGCGGCGATAAGGATATGGATTACGTAATTGAAAATTACGGAATTCGTTAATTCACAATTTATAATGCACAACGCACAATTATGATGCGTTGTGCATTTTTTTAATCTTGAATATTATGGGTTTGTTTGGTATAATAGTTAACAATAATAAATTAGAGTCGGGATGATAAATAAATGACATTTACCGAAAGTAAAAAAATGTTACTTAAACCGCAAAAAGAAAAGAAAATGTTTACGTTTTTGGTGGCGCTTATTACCGCTGCCTGCCTTTTTGTGCCTTATATGATAATGAGTGAGTGTTATTTCACCTTTTACGGTGATTTTAATGTTCAGCAAATACCTTTTTATCAAATGTGTCACGAGGCGATAAGAGAGGGTAATGTTAACTGGAACTGGCTTACCGACCTCGGCTCTGATTTTGTGGGCTCGTATGCGTTTTACTTGCTTGGAAGTCCGTTTTTTTGGGTAACGCTTATTTTTCCAAACAGCTTTGTACCCTACTTAATGGGACCATTACTTGTATTAAAGTTTGCTTGTGCATCGCTTACCGGTTATTTATATATCCGCCGTTTTACAAAAACCGCCTATGCTGCAAGTCTTGGTGGACTGCTATATGCATTTTCTGGTTTTTCTATATATAATATTTTCTTCAATCATTTTCACGAAGCAATTATTGCCTTTCCGCTGTTGCTGCTTGCTATGGAACTGCTTATTACCGAAAACCGCCGAGGCGTTTTTGCGTTAGCGGTTGCTTTTTGCGCTATTACCAACTATTTCTTCTTTTTTGGAATGGTAGTATTTTGTGTTATTTATTTCTTTGTACGTCTTACTTCAAAGGCAATAACCGTAAAAATATCGCGATTTGCGATATTCGTTTTTGAGGCAGTTTTAGGTCTTGCTTTATCGGCTGCGCTGCTTGTTCCTGCAATTAATGCCATTATGGGTAACGAGCGAATTTCTAACATACTTATGGGATGGAGCGGAATTACCTACGGCAAAGAGCAAATATATCTTTACGTTATACAAAGTTTCTTTTTCCCACCTGATTTGCCTGCGCGACCCGTGTTTTTTCCTGAGGCTAACGTGAAGTGGTCGTCTGTGGCAGGCTGGTTGCCTATATTTAGTATGACAGGCTTTTTCACCTGGTTTAAACTGCGTGAAAAAAGCTGGATAAAACGAGTGCTTGCTATATGTCTGCTTTGTGCTATGGTGCCAATTTTAAACAGCGCGTTTTATGCCTTTAACACATCGTATTATGCGCGTTGGTTTTATATGCCCACACTTATAATGGCCCTTGCTACAGTAATGCTTACCGAGGACAAACAGGTTGATTTTTCATCAGGGCTAAAATGGACATCAGTAATAACATTTGCTTTTGTATTGGTTATAGGCTTTTTCCCGCAAAAAAGTAGTGACGGCGAAATAATATTTGGACTTTATTCTCAAAGTGATGACGGTACGTATATGTCGCGTTTTTGGATAACAAGTATTATAGCTGTATTGTGTTTACCTATACAAAGCGTTTTATATGATGTTTTAAGAAAAAATCGCCAAAATTTTTACAAGGCGGCAATTGCCTGCGTATGTATCATGTCAATTCTTTACGGTAATATATTTATTGCAAATGGTCGTACCCATTCTTATGAAATAAAGGATGTTATGATTGATTCATTAATTGAGGGCGAGGTATATCTTGATGATAATACCAATTTTAGAATAGATGTTTATGACGGCATTGATAACACGGGTATGTATTTAGGATTGCCTACAATAAACGCATTTCACTCGGTCGTTTCACCGTCAATTATGGAATTTTATGATTATATAGGTGTTGAGCGTTCGGTTGCAAGTAGGCCTGATACTGATATTCCTGCAATTCGTTCGTTGCTTTCGGTTAAATACTTGCTTAACCGTACCGACGGCGACAGCTTTGTAAAAAAAGATGGCGAAACGGCTATGTCCGGATATGAATATGTAAAAACCAGCGGCGGTTATTATGTTTATAAAAACCAAAATTATGTTCCGTACGGTTTTTCGTATGATTATTATATGAGCTATGATTTTTGTGATGAATACAGCAAAAGCAACCGTTCGCGGCTTATGTTAAAAGCTATATTGTTAACCGACGAGCAAATAGAAAAATATAGCGAATATATGACAAATATTGATGTTATTAAAACATCGGGTGCATATACATCAAATGAAATTAGTTTAAGTTTTACCGATACAGCTATGGCTACAGACGCCGCGGCTTTACGCAAAACTTGTGCCGATAGTTTCCAAATCGATAACAACGGTTTTACAGCAAGCGTTACCAGAAGTAAAAAATCACTTGTATTTTTCTCGGTGCCATACGATAAGGGTTGGTCTGCTACAGTAAACGGTAAAGCAGCGCAGGTAGAAAAGGTAAACTCTGGGTTTATGGCGGTTGCGGTTGATGCAGGTGCATCTGAAATTAGGTTTAATTATAAAAACACAGGCCTTACACTTGGAGTTACCATAACCTTAGTCGCTGTAGCAATATTTGTAATTTATATGTGGATTAGCGCGTGGTTTATTAAAAAACACCCAAGCGATACCGAGTATCCCGAGGGCGAGCAACTGCTAATTGATTGGCAAACCGATGATGCAGATCAGCACATACAAAAAAATATGTCAAGCATACCACTAAAGAGTGTATTAGATTATCTTGATGAGGAAAACATTCCTACCCAAAACAGCGAACTTTCAGGCGGATTTATGATAGATCAAAACGTATTTGAGGAGGAGAATAAAGATGAAACTTAAATACAATTTTGTAATAAATCAAGTTGCGGGCGAAACGATTGCTGTGTCGGTTGGTAATCAGGCTGGTTTTAACGGCTATTTAAAGTTAAATGATACAGGAGCAATTATTCTTAATGCACTTAAAAATGACACTACGCGCGATGAAATTATAAAAAAATTGCTAAAGCAATATCCTGATGCTACTACTCAGCAGGCCGCCGATAGCGTTGATGATCTTATAGAAAAACTTAACAAGGCAGAGCTTTTAGAATGAAAACTTATGATATAACTGCCGTTGAGGAAGCATTAAAAACACAGGATACCGTTGCGTTTTTAACAAGTGGAGCAAGTATGCGACCGTTGCTTCGCACACATAAGGATATTGTTGTAATATCACGCGCCAAGCATCCATTAAAGGTTGGCGATGTGCCGCTTTATAAAAAATTAGGAGTACAAAAACTAATTCTTCATCGTATAATAGGCATTAAACCCGACGGCACATACATAACACGCGGAGATAATACCTATCATAAAGAGTATATACCACAGTGTAATGTAGTGGGTGTTATGACGGCTCTTTATAGAGGCGGTAAATATATAGATTGCTCTACTTCAAAAAAGTATAAGTTTTATGTAAAAATTAATAGACTTTTTTATCCAATAAGGTATGTATGGAAAACTAAAATTCGTGCGACACTAAGCAAAATTAAAAGAAAAAGTAACTTGTTGACAAAGTAATAATAAAATGGTACAATTTTATTAAGATCTAGGGGGTATTCCAATGAATTTTATAGATACAAGACCCGTTATAGAAAAGCCACCCTATGACGTTGTGGTTGTAGGCGGCGGTATTGGTGGTATTGCAGCAGCAGTAGCGGCGGCACGCGAGGGCGCAAAAACAATACTGCTTGAAAAGCAAATAAACCTTGGCGGTTTGGGCACGGTGGGTCTTATTTCTTGGTATGAGCCTCTTTGTGACGGCAAGGGTAAAAAAATGATTGCAGGTATAGGCGAAGAGCTAATTAAGCTTTCTGTAAAACACGGCTTTGATAATCTGCATGAAAACTGGGGCGGAACCAGTAAGAATATAAAAACCAGTCACCGTTACGCTACCTTTTATTCACCAATGACGTTTTCATTAGCGCTTGATGAATATGTAAGAGACAGCGGCGCAGATATACGTTTTGATACACAGGCTACCTATCCTGTAATGGAGGGTAACATATGCCGTGGTATTGTAGCAGAAACGGTAAGCGGTAAAGAATTTTACCCGGCAAAAATGGTTATTGATGCTACAGGTGACGCAAGTGTTTGTCATCGTGCTGGAATGCCCACTATGGATGGCGAAAATGTGCTTGTGTATGTGTCACACGGGTTTGGCAAAGAGCAGCTTGAAAACTATGACAGCGAAAAGGATTTGCTCCAGTTTCGTAAATGGAATTGGGCGGCTTCAAACAGCTATGCCGATTCAACCGAGGGCGCTTTAGATGATAGCTCGGGTACTACCTCAGATTCGGTAAACGAATTTATCCGCAAAGGTAAAACCGCTACACTTGAATTTGTAAAATCACAGGGCAGAGAGTCATATGAGCTGTCAAGCATACCTACAATGCCACAGTTTAGAATGATAAGACATATCGTGGGCGATACAATGCTTGATGGTAGCGAGGATGGCAAAGCCGATTTTCCCGATAGTGTTGGGTGCTTTAGCGATTTTAGAAAATCTGATACACACTATCAGTTGCCATACAGTACGCTTTGTAATAAGCAATTTCCAAATATTATGGCAGCGGGTAGAATTATATCGGCTCACGGTGAGGGCTGGCAGGCAACACGTGTTATACCGGTATGCGCACTTACAGGTCAGGTGGTAGGAACTGCCGTTGTGCAGGCAATAAAAACAAATCGCGCTTGTGCAGAAATAGACCTTGATACACTAAGAAAAACACTTAAAAATAACAATTGCATATTAGAGTTTTAAAATACGCTTTGTATTAAAAATAGAGGTATAAAATATTAAAAACCTTGCCGTAAGGCAAGGTTTTTGCTTATACTTTTAGTTTTGCTTTTTTTGTTTCTTCTAGCTTTTTGCGGTATATTTCCTCAGTGGCAAAGCTAAGTTTTGTTACCACATTAGGCGAAATGGGGTAGCAATAGAACGAGTCTTTGTCAGTTGAAATATCAACGCAATCGAACGGTTTTATATAACAGTAGTCATATTCAATGTGCAAAGCACTTTGACCTAATGGTTTGCGTTCTATTTTGTAATCCTGATCTCGATAATGACCTGTAAGGGTAAAGCCCTCGTTTATATCATGGGTGAGAGTTGCATCTCCCAAATGGATAAATCGCCAACAACGAGGCAGAGAATACACATCAACTTTATCTTCAAAGTGGTATGTCCCATCCTCTATCTGACGGCGAACCTCACTGCGCTCCCAAGCAAACCAATCGGGAATGTGGTTAAATTCGGTATTGCCGTCTTTCGCCTCAAGGTTACCGTCTTCAAGTAGTGTCCAACGCTTACCACATTCTTCACAAAAGATTTCAGCACCTTTGGACGCCATCTTGTGTTCGGTTTTGCAAGCAGGGCACTGATAAAGTATTTTATGCAGTCCTTCTGCGCGGAAGGACTCTGTAATTTTAATACCATTTTCTTTTTGATAACGATATTCATCGTACTTAAGCGCTTCGCGAACTACAGTATTTATCTCTTCCACCGACATATTTTCCACCTGTTCATCTGTAAGAATTTGTGTAAAGGTTGTGTGAAGAGGCACCTTGCGAGCACGCCTGAAATTCCAGAACGGTGTGCGCAGATGATTTCCGCGGTGCACTATGCAAGCAACTGGCACCTTGTTCATTTTTATAAGTTTGCCAATTGATTCGGGCAGTATTGCTGTGGTGCCGTCGGGAGTATATCGCGCTTCAGGGTACATACAAAATACGTCACCCTTTTTTAGTACGTGGCGTATAGATTTTACAAGATGTAGGTCATTTGTGAACTTGCGCTTACAAATAGCGCCAATAAGCTCCATAAGCCAAGGTCTACGATAATAACCGTCAATAGATACAACATTATTTATTCTATGAGGAAATGTTGCTATTGCCGCCAATTCAAAGTCAACAAAATAATGATGGTTACTAAGAAGTATGTATGGCGGCTTTAAATTTTCTGTGTTGATTTTTTCGATTTTGTATTTTTGACCTATAAGCATTATTTTGCTTAAAATATATATAAGCAAAGTAATAAAAAACGGTTGCCTAATAGGATATTTTGCAGTGTTATAGCTTTTTTTGTTTTTATAATTTACTTCCATATTATTTTCCTTTAATTTTATTTATTATAATTATCGGCAAATACATTACAAGCATTACAACAGGTAAAAGAATAGGAAATGCCCATTGATGTGCGCCAAATATATTTTCAAAAAGCACTAAAAAACTTATGTCATCAGTCCGCATTAAGAACATAAAGTTTGTATCGCATAAAAAGTTTACACCAAGCACTATAATGCCCATACAAAGCAGTAGCAAAAGACATTTTGGAGCCATTTTTATATCGGGCTTTATATCTCCTCCAACAGTTAGCATTAGTGGGTAAAGCGCCAAAAGTATATGTATGCTAAAGCTGTGTATATGCATAAAATTAGCGGGTGGTAACGCTGTCCAAGACGGTGTAAGCAGTGCTATAACACCGGCGGGTACACAAATTACATACAAAAAGTTGTTAATAACCTTTGGTTGTTTAAATATATGAAAGGCTACTAAAAACACATTTATACTGCACAAATGAAGCGGCAAGTAGCTGTGCTCATATCTGTCGCCGATAAAAAGAAAAACCCACTTCCAAATTTCGTCAAGTATGATAAGGCTTGCTACCACAATTCGCATAATATTGCGAGCCTTGGGTGAAAGTTGTTGGTAAATTAGCGGCACGCCAATTGCTAATATAACAAATGCCGCAAGCCATGCTAAATGAACATTGCTAAAAAGACTAAAGCCCATACCTTCTTTAATTGTTTCAACAGTGTCTAAAAACATAAAACCCACCTCGAAGCCATAATAACACAAAAAGTGACAAATGTCACTAAAAATCGTCCCCGCTTTAAACGAAGACGATTTTGTTTTATGCGTTTACTAATTCTTTTTTGTTTGTTTTCGATTTTTGTATTTTGTTTGCAATAAGTAGCGGCACCGACATTATAAGCATAACTATCGGCAAAAGTATTGGGAATGCCCATTGATGCGCACCGAAAATATCCTTAAACATTTGTAAAAATCCAATGCCTGCGGTATTCATCAAAAACATAAAGTTTGTATCAAATATAAGGTTTAATATAAGCGCGGGTATAGCAAAGCCAATAAGTAATAATATGCATTTTGGCATAGATTTAAAATCGGGTGTTAAGTCTCCACTTGCTACCAAAACAAAAGGATACAGCACCAAAAACATATGTATTACAAAGCTGTGAATATGAAAATAGTTAAGGCACGGCATATTCGTCCAGTCAGGTGTAAGAAGCGCCAGCATGGCACCGGGAATGCCTATGTAATATAAAAAGTTTTCAACAGTTTTGCTGCGCTTGAAGATGCAAAATGTAATAAGCAACACGTTTATACCGCACAGATGAAATGGCATATGACCTATACCAAAGTCACCGATTGCCGCCGCCACACAGTTCTTGGCAGTTTCTAAAACAAAAACAATTGTTGCTATACAAATCCGCATAATGTTTCGGCTTTTTGCGTTTAGTTTTTTATAGATTATTAAACTTACCGTACAAAGCAATACAAAAAATCCAAGCCATAAAAGATGTGTAGTGTCGTATAAATTAAAGCCAAGACCTTCGGGCATCTGACCTTCAGGAGTAAAAAACATAATTTCCACCTCGTACACATAGTAACACATTTCGACAAAAAAGTCACTAAAAAGTTTAAAAATAGTCATTTTTTGCATTATAGCATTGTTGACAAATTTTTACCATAGGTATATAATGTTTGTGTATGTTTACTTTATAGAAATAAAGGTGTTTATTATGAAATGGATGTCACTTAACGAACTTAGAGAAAGGTATTTATCATTTTTTGAATCAAAGGGTCATTTGCGTCTTGGCAGTTTCTCTTTGGTGCCCAATAATGATAAGTCATTATTGCTTATAAACTCGGGTATGGCACCTATGAAAAAGTATTTCACAGGCGAGGTAACCCCACCACGCAACCGTGTTACAACCTGCCAAAAATGTATTCGTACACCCGACCTTGAGCGTGTTGGTATTACTGCGCGTCACGGCACATATTTTGAAATGCTTGGTAACTTCTCATTTGGTGATTACTTTAAAAACGAGGCTATTCCGTGGGCTTGGGAGTTCTTGACCAAAGACCTCGAAATTCCTGCAGAGTTACTCTGGCCATCAGTTTATGAAGAGGATGATGAGGCTTACGCTATTTGGCGTGACGTTATCGGTGTGCCCGAAGAGCACTTTGTAAAGCTTGGCAAAGCCGACAACTTCTGGGAGCACGGTACAGGTCCTTGCGGTCCTTGTAGCGAGATTTACTTTGATCGTGGCGAAAAATACGGTTGTGGCTCACCTGACTGCAAACCCGGTTGCGAATGCGACAGATATATGGAAATCTGGAACAACGTTTTCACCCAGTTTAACAATATGGGTGACGGCACATACACCGAGCTTGAACACAAAAATATTGATACGGGTATGGGTCTTGAGCGTCTTGCTTGCGTTATGCAGGGCGTTGACAATATGTTTGAGGTTGACACTATCCGTAATATACTTGACAAGGTTTGTCAAATCTCGGGCAAGACTTATGGACAAGACCAAAAGGTTGATATTTCTATCCGCGCTATTACCGACCATGCGCGCGCATCTACCTTTATGATAAGCGACGGTATTATCCCGTCAAATGAGGGTAGGGGTTATGTACTTCGCCGTCTTATACGTCGTGCAGCAAGGCATGGCAGACTAATAGGTATTGACCGTGCATTCCTTGTGGAAATGGTAGAGGCGGTAATACACGAAAATGCATCGGGCTATCCCGAGCTTAATGAAAAGCAAGAACTTATCAAAAAAGTTATTGCCAACGAAGAAGCAAGCTTTTCAAAGACTATCGACCAAGGCCTTACAATTCTTAATGATTTAACTGCAAACGGTGGCACACTTTCGGGTGAAGATGCATTCCGACTATATGACACCTATGGATTCCCGCTTGACTTAACCCGTGATATTTTGGCAGAAAAGGGTATGACTGTTGATGAGGACGGATTTAATACCCTTATGCAGCAACAGCGCGAAAAGGCACGTAATGCCCGTAAGGCGTCCGACGGTGAGAGCTGGAGCAGTGATGGCATTAACTTTGATGATATTGTCGCTACCGAATTTTTGGGTTACACCGCTAATGAATGTGATGCAACCGTTCTTGACATTGTTGTTGAGGGTGAACACGTATCTGTAGCAAACGCTGGTCAAAAGGCTATCATTGTTCTAGATAAAACTGTATTTTATGCTGAAAGTGGTGGTCAGGTAGGCGATACAGGTGTAGTCGGTGGCTTTAACGTAACCGATACCAAAAAGACTGTAGACGGCATATTTACACATATCGGTACTGTAAACGATACAATTTCGGTAGGCGATAAGGTAAGTGCTAAAATCGACGTTACTCGTCGTGAGGCTATTCGCCGCAATCATACAGCGGCTCACCTGTTGCAAGCAGCATTGCGTCAGGTTCTTGGCACACACGTTGAGCAGGCAGGTCAGCTTGTAAACGACAAGGCTGTTCGTTTTGACTTTACACATTTCTCGGCGTTAACACCCGAAGAAATCGAAAAGGTTGAATTTTTGGTAAACAGCGTAATACTTCACGGAATGCCTGTCGCTAACCGTGAAATGCCAATTGACGAGGCTCGTGCCCTCGGCGCTATGGCACTCTTTGGCGAAAAGTACGGCGACATTGTTCGCGTTGTAAAAGCAGGCGATTTCTCTACCGAGCTTTGTGGTGGTACACACGTTGACAACACAGGCAAAATCGGTTTGTTTAGAATTATTAGCGAAAGCGGTATTGCGGCAGGTACTCGTCGTATTGAAGCATACACAGGCTTTAACGTTGTAAATCTTATAAATCACTATAAATCATTGCTGATTGATACTGCGGCAACACTTAAAATTGGCAATATTGAAGATGTTGCTGCTAAGGCTGCGTCTACCGTTAAGCAGATGAAAGAAGATTCTAAAAAGATTGAGTCATTAGAAGCAAAATTGGCTTCAGGCAAACTTACCGACCTTATGGCAAACGCTACACAGGTAGGTAACGTAAGGGTTGCTACCGCTAAATTTGACGGCACAGCACCCGACGAGCTTCGCAAGATGATTGACACCATTAAGGCCCAAAACGATGATGCTGTGGCAGTGCTTGCGGCAGTAAACGGTGAAAAACTCACATTCTGCGCAGGTGTCGGCAAAACGGCACTCGCAAGTGGCGCACACGCAGGCAACATTGTTCGCGCGGTTGCACAGATTGCAGGCGGTAACGGTGGCGGTAAGCCCGACAGCGCTATGGCAGGCGGTAAAGAGATTGCCAAGGCTGATGAGGCTTTGGCGGCAGTGAATTCTATTGTAGAAGGAATGATAAAATAATGGCTGATTGTTTATTTTGTAAAATAATCGCGGGTGAAATACCCTCAACCAAAATTTATGAGGATGAAAATGTTTACGCTTTCCTTGATATTGACCCACAAGCACCTTTTCACGCAATTATAGTGCCAAAAGAGCATATTGCTTCTGCGGCAGAGATAACTGCTGATAACAGCCACTATATTGCAAAGATTTTTGAGGCTGTGGCAAAAATTGCAGAACAAGAAAATCTCCAGAAAGGTTTTCGCGTGGTAAACAACTGCGGTGAAGATGGTGGTCAGACAGTGGGACATATCCATTTTCACTTATTAGCAAGAAGAAATTTACAATGGCCTCCAGGTTGATAGAAAGGAATAACAATTATGTCTGAATTTTACACTTTAAAAATAGCGGGTCTTGAGCGCAAACTTGAGAAATTCCCCGTAAGTGACAAACTTGATATTGCTGCATTTATAATTTTTGGTGATGTAGAACTTACAATAGCAGGCTGTGCTGAACTTCTTAAAAAAGTTCCTGAGTTTGATGTAATTATCACACCAGAGGCAAAGAGTATACCTATGGCTTATGAAATGGCTCGTCAGAGCGGTAAGCCGTACATAATTGCCCGTAAGGGCGTAAAGGTTTATATGCGCAATCCTTTAGACGTGGCTGTGACCTCTATAACAACGCAAAAAGAACAGCACCTTTATCTCGGCGAAACCGAAGTGGAGCAAATAAAGGGCAAACGTGTGCTTATAATAGACGATGTTATTAGCACAGGTGAATCACTTGCCGCTGTGCGCGAGCTTTTAAAACAGGCGGGTGCTATTGAGGCCGCTGCTTGTGCATTTTTAGCAGAAGGCGACGCTGCCGACCGCGATGACATTATATTTTTAGAGAAGCTTCCTTTATTCTTTAAATAAGAGGGATTTAAAATGGATGCTCTAAATCAATTTGAAATAGGTATACTTAATTTTATAAGAGAAACCTTTTCGTGTGAATTTTTAGATTTGTTTTTTGTAAGTATTACAACCCTTTCAGACAAAGGTATTTTTTGGATAATATTATCACTTGTGTTGCTCTGCTTTAAAAAGACTCGCAAAACCGGTATTTACTTAGGCGCAGTATTGCTTATAGGTGAAATTTTAGGAAATCAAATTCTTAAAAAGATTTTTGAGCGGCCTCGTCCGTATACCGTTAATCCTGAAATAACGCTTGTTATAGACAAACTATCAAGTTTTTCTTTCCCGTCGGGTCATTCGCGTTGTGCTGTTGAATGTGCTGTTGTAATTTTTGCAAGCAATAAAAGGTGGGGTATAGCAGCTATTATTTTGGCAGTTCTTACCTGCCTTTCAAGAATGTATCTTTATGTTCATTATCCTACCGATGTTTTAGCTGGCGCGGCGCTTGGTGTATTTGATGGACTGCTGGCATTATTTATTGTAAAAAAAGCAATTGAATATATAAATAATAAAAGGTTATCTATTAACACTATAAAGTAATTATAATTTAAATAAACGCAAGGGGATGGCTATGAGCTATCCCCTTGCGTTTATATTATATATTTTTTAAAGAACTCAGGAGTTTGGGCTAAAACTATTGCGGCAAATACAAGCAAACAACCAATTGTTTCGTTTGCTTTTAGGGCGTTGCCCGAAATCACCCAGCCACCAAGTGCTGCAAATACACTTTCAAGACTCATTGAAAGTGAAGCTATTGCGGGTTCGGCATATTTTTGACCGACAATCTGCAAGGTATAGGCAATACCGCTTGACACGATACCCATATACAAAATCTCGGGAATTACCGAAATAATATTTTGAATATTTATTAAATCGAGTTCAAATACAACTGCCATTATACCCGAAATAATAGCGGCAAAAACAAACTGAAAGGCCGAAAGTCGCACACCACCTACGGCGTCGCAATATTTATCTATTACGATAATATGTAGCGAAAATGTAAACGTGCAACCAAGCACCAGTATATCAGCAAGATAAAAACCGCCCGTGCCTTCAAAAAGGCATAGCATATAAAATCCACCAATTGCAACAAGTGCTGAAATCCACACAATAATCGGCACTTTTTTTCTTACGAATATTGATAGAATTGGTACAACGATTACATATAAAGCGGTAATAAATCCTGAACGTGCCTCTACCGGCGCGCCGTCAGGGTAGGCGGCAATGCCAAACTGTTGAAAATTGGTAGAAACTGCAAGGGCTATACCACAAAGAATGCCACCTGTAAGCAACAGTTTTTTATCCATTGCTTTTGGAACAATTACGTAATCCTTATTTTTTATTGACATAACTGCCATAAATCCAAACAGGAACAAAGCGCCTATAATTGAACGAAGGCAGTTAAATGTAAAGGGTGGTATTTTATCTGCGGCTCGGTTTTGTACCACAAAGGCAAGTCCCCACAGCAGCGCCGCAGTACACAGTATTAAGCTTCCCTTTAAATTGCTTTTTTTAGTCATTATTAAGTTTTTCCTTTCTCATTGTAAGTGAGATACGTTTTTTATTAGACTCTACCGATAGTACCCAAACAGTAACAATATCGCCAACCTTTAACACCTCTGACGGATGCTTTATAAAACGGTTGGTTATCTGTGAAATGTGAACAAGACCGTCCTGATGAACGCCGATATCCACAAATGCGCCAAAGTCAATAACGTTACGCACGGTACCGGTAAGTTCCATGCCTGGTTTTAGGTCTTCCATACTCATTATATCCTGTCTAAGCATTGGAGCAGGCAGTTCATCACGTAGGTACACATATTTTTTGTTCTTGTGCTTCTGCCTTATCTGCTTTATTGGGTTGGTGAGGTAGATTTTTATAC
>JAZNSJ010000105.1:0-6336 GCA_045591155.1 Acutalibacteraceae bacterium
TACCTTACCCATAGTTTCAGGGCATATATGAATATGACCAAGATTCGCTTCGTCAAGTGCTGTTATAGCCTTTTTCATAGTGTCAATAGCAAGCTCTAATGCGGTTTCACGGCTTATTTTACTGCAAGAGCCTGTGTGTACTACAATACGATTGCCACCCATATAATCAATCGCTCGAGCCGAAGACATAATATAATTTATAGAATTAAGTCGCTTTTCTTCTTTAACCGATGACATCGAGATATAATACGGCGCGTGAAGTGACAGTGTAATATTTTTTTGTGCGGCTAAAGCACCAAGCTGTCTTGCCTTATCTTCACCAATGTTTACACCTCGGCCACATTGATACTCAAAAGCATCAAGACCCATACGCTCTACATATTCAGGTATATGTAGGCTGCCCTTATAACCCATTTCAAAAAAACTGTTAGAATTGCCCGCAGGACCAAACTTTGCTGACATAAATATCCCTCTTAATCTTCAAAACCATATTTCTTATATAATTTCTTTTCTAACCTGCGGCGGATTTTAAAACTCCAGCCATCTTCAAATTTTATGGGGGTAAGCAGTATTGTTTTTACACCCACAGCATTACCGCCTAAAACATCGGTGAATATCTGGTCACCTACAATAGCCACATTTTTTCGCTTTTCACCCAATGCCTTTATGCCACGCAGATAACCTGTTGGTAGCGGTTTGCACCCAAGGCTTATAAACGGCAAACCAATTCGCGCGGCAAATGTCTCAATTCTAAAACGCTTAGAATTAGAAAGCACCATTAACTTTATGCCGTTTAGTTTCATATAGTCTATCCATTCAAGCAGTCCGTCGGTAAGCACTGTGCCGTGATGGGTAGACATTGTGTTATCCACATCTAAAAGCAATGCTTTAATATTATTTTTATTTAAGAGCTCTACGGTAATATCGGTTATACCGCGAAGCTTAATATCGGGTTTTAGTAGCATTTTTGACCACCTTATTAAAAATTAAAAAGGCGATAAGGGTAGTCCCCTAATCGCCTTTTAATGCCGTAAATTAGCGGAACTTTCTCTTACGAGCAGCTTCCGACTTTTTCTTACGCTTTACAGAGGGCTTTTCATAGTGCTCTCTCTTGCGAACTTCTTGAATAACGCCGTCCTTAGCGGTTTGACGCTTGAAGCGACGAAGTGCGTTATCGAGTGATTCGTTTTCTTTTACTTTTACCTGACTCATTAACATTCCCTCCCTCCGCAATAGTGCAGGGGTATAAACTTACAAAAGTCATTATACTACAAGTGCATAGGTAATGTCAAGAGTATATTTTTTAAAATATTTTAAGAAATCATTTCCTTAAACATTTCTTCATCAATTACGGTAACACCCAATGCGTTGGCTTTGTCAAGCTTGCTGCCTGCTTCTTCACCAGCAAGCACATATGTGGTTTTTTTAGAAACCGAGCTTGACACCTTACCTCCAAAAGATTCAATTATTTCAGCCGCGGCAGAACGTGTATATGTTGGCAATGTGCCTGTAAGCACAAAGCTCATACCTACAAACCTGTCACCTGATACTGTTTTTGTAGATACGGTATTAACTCCAAGCTGTTTTAATCGGTGTATCATATTACGGTTATCCTCTACCGCAAAATATTCTACAGCTGAGTTAGCAAGAATTTCACCAAAGCCCTCAATTATTAGCATATCCTCACGAGTAGCAGTCATAATGGCATCAATATTTTGGAATCGGTCAGATAGCAGCTTTGCCGCCTTGGTGCCTATATGTCTTATACCAAGCGCTGTTACAAGTTTTGATAAATCATTGCTCTTTGATTTTTCTATTGCTGCAAACATATTTTGGGTAGATTTTTCGCCTATGCGGTCTAACTGCATAACGCTTTCAAAATCAAGTGTATAAAGGTCGACTATATTGTGAACAAGCCCTGCTTCTACAAGCTGTTCAAGCACAGCAGGACCCAATCCCTCAATATCCATAGCATCACGCGAAGTAAAATGTATAAGATTACGTAGCAGCTGCGCAGGACAGTCAGAATTGGTGCAGCGGATTACCGCCTCACCCTCAGCACGAAATACAGGCGCATTACACGACGGACAGTGTGTTGGCATTTTAAATACTTGTGAATTTTCACAATGCTTACTTACCGATAAAACCTCGGGTATAATCTCGCCTGCCTTGCGTACAACAATTGTATCGCCAATACCTATTTGCTTTTCATTTATAAAATCTTCATTATGCAGCACCGCACGGCTTACGGTGGTGCCCGCAAGCTGTATCGGCTCAAACTCGGCGGTTGGGGTAAGCGCACCTGTTCTGCCAACGTTTATTTCAATGCTTTTAAGCACTGTTTCCTTTTCTTCTGGTGGGTACTTAAAAGCCACCGCCCAACGTGGATATTTTGCCGTGCTACCAAGCTCTTCACGGTAGTTTAAGTTATCTGCCTTTATAACTGCACCGTCAATATCAAACTCATAACTGCCGCGATTTTCACCAATTTTTTGAACTTCAGCAATAGCCTCATCAATGGTATGGCATTTTGTATAAAAGGGCAATACATTGAAGCCTAAATCTTTTAAAAAATCAAGAGTTTGGATATGGGAATTAAACTGTTTGCCATCAATTGACTGAATATTAAACACAAATATATCAAGTCCGCGGCTGGCGGTAATAGCGCTGTTTTTTTGCCGCAGTGAACCTGCCGCCGCATTACGCGGATTTTTAGCCGGCTGTTCACCTAAAAGCTCTTGGCGTTCAATAAGCTTAAGAAATGACTTTTTAGGCATATAAACCTCGCCTCGCACCTCAAGCTCTCCGTCAAAATCAATATTTTGCGGTATAGACTCTATTTGTAAAAGATTAGCAGTTACATCCTCACCTGTTGTACCGTCGCCACGTGTTGAGCCGCGAACAAATCGTCCACCCGAATACTCAAGTGATACCGAAAGTCCATCAATTTTAGGCTCTACCGAGAATGAAGTAACAGTTGTATCTATTTTACACCCGAATTCGCGAAGTTCATCGGTACTAAAAACATCCTGCAGGCTTTCCATTTTTACTGTATGTGTAACAGGAGAAAAAAGCTTTAGCGCCGCGCCCCCCACCTTTTGCGTGGGTGAATCCGGTGTTATAAGCTCAGGATATTCCTTTTCTATCGCCTTAAGCTCACGTGTAAGCGCCTCATACTCAAAGTCAGAAATTTCTGGCGCATCTTGATTATAGTAAAGCTCATTGTGATGCCGTATCTCTTTTGTAAGCTGCGCTGCCCTTTTTTTAGCCTCTTTAAAATCCATAATTTTCTCCTTTTAATTAACCTCTCCAAAGTTAAATATCTCATCTGCTAAATCATTGTCTGGGTATTCTATAACATTTGTAAACGAATCTGGTACCGTCCCTGCAATAACCGTTTGAGCGGCAAGCGCTGTAGTAGATACGCTAAAACCTTCGGTACAGCCCATCATAAGAACACTTGCATTAACATCTATTTTTACAATTATCTGGTGTAATACATTATTTATACCAGCCGACTCGAATTTACTTTCAAAATCAACTATAGCAGTTTCGGTAAGCTGCATTTTAAATCGCACCTTTGGTCCGTAGCCTGTGGTATACTCGTTACCAAAAAGCGTACCTATTGGTATATATAAATCGTACTTGTTATTTGCCGCCACAATTTGTGCAAGCTCGTTTGAAATTTGACTCTTTAAAAGATTTACCTTTTCTATATCAATTTCAATACCTGTTATAACGCCCGCACTGTCGCGTGACACGTTTGATATATCCTTATAAGCAATATCGTTTTTTGCAATTATGTTAAGCACAGCCTCGTTTGCCGCATTTAAAATTATGGTTTCGGCTTCACTTTTAGCATATGTAAACACAAAGGGTTTTACACTAATAAAGCAACTTATCAAAATTAGGCTTAAACACAATATCACCACAAACCAACGCTTTGCAACAGAAAAAGTGTGCCTTTTTTTAAATTTATTCATTATCACACCCCCACTTTATTCTACGAAAAAGCAGAGTTTATGTGAGTGTTAGATAACAAAAAACAAAATACAAATAAAGTGCATAATGCTTGCTATTACCACAAATATATGAAATATTGAATGTATGTATCTTACCCTTGAGCCAACACCAAAAAGCACGGCGCCAATAGTATACATTATACCGCCGCCAAGCAACCACATAAATCCCCAAAACGTAAGCGCCTTATATACGGGTACTATGGTTACAATTACACACCAGCCCATTCCTATATAACAAATCATAGAAAATACGCTGTATTTTTTAAGGTCAATAGCCGTAAGTGTAATAGCCAATGCCGCTATACCCCAAACAACACCAAAAATAACCCACGCTATAATAGGGTTGTTTTTTCTTACTAAAGATAGCATTATAGGGGTGTATGTTCCCGCAATCATAAAATAAATGGTACAGTGGTCAAGTATTTGTAGCACCTTTTTTGCAATGCTGGGCTTTAATCCGTGATATATACTCGACATAGTAAAAAGCGCTATTACCGATGCGCCATAAATTGCCGACGATACCACGCCCCACACGTTGCGGTGCAGTGCCGACACAATAACACACAGTGTTAAATAAACCACACCCAGACCACCGCCTACTATATGGGTTACCATATTAAAAATCTCTTCACCGTTTGTATAATCGGGAAGCAATCTGTCAATTAATTTTGTTCTTTTCATAAATAAACCCTTTTTAAATTTTATATTATACATTATATCATATCTATTTGTTTTTTTCAATTAATAAAGAAAAAATAGAAAGGCAAAAGACCTTTCTATTTTTACTAATTATTTATTTCCTGTAGAACCAAAGCCTTTAGCTGCGCGGTCGGTTTCGTCAAGGTTGTCGCTTTCTTGAAATTGCGCCTTTACATACGGCATTATTACCATTTGCGCAACACGCTCGCCATTTTCGATTTGCTGTGTTTTGTTTGAATGGTTATGGATAGGCACCATAATTTCGCCGCGGTAATCGCTATCTATAACCCCTACCTTATTAGCAGGCGCCAGTCCTCGCTTGGTTGCAATACCGCTACGCGCAAATATAAAGGCAGCCGTTCCTTCGGGTATTTGCATAGCAATACCTGTATGAATCATAACCGTTTCATTTGGCTCTAATTTAATTGTGTTGTCTGTCAATGCATATAAATCAGCCCCTGCAGCATATTCGGTACCATATGTTGGTACAATAGCATTAGGACTTAATTTTACAAATTTTATAATAGCCATAATTTTCTCCTTATACAACACAAAAACTCCGTCGCCTAACGGAGTTTTTGCTTGGTGCGGGTGACAGGACTTGAACCTGTGTAAATTTCGTTAAAAACACCTATTTTATGCAGTCCGTCAAACTTCGTGTGAAATTTCGTGTGAATTTTTTGTGTGTTGTTATTTTTTTAAAATATAAATCGTTATTAAAATTATAAAAACAAAAGTACAATTTGTCAATACTTATAAAACACCGCCCCGAACACTAAGGCTCGAGGCGGTGTTTTTTTGGTGCAGTGAGAATATGTCTCTACCTTTTGAAAAAACGTATTTTCCCTTTATTAAATTGTCAATTGCCAAACCAAAACCACGACACAACAAAATATTCAATCCACACAAGTTATCGTTCGTCTGCACCATAGTTATTTTACTTTAACGCTTATCAAAAGTAAAGTATATTTGACATTATGATATCATTATATCATTTATTTTACTTCCGGCAGACCTTTAATGCAGGTTAGCACGGTAACCACGCCCGACAATGCACATGCACTTGCAACGCCTACCCAATTAACATCGGTAATGCCTACCGCGTTGGTACCAATAATAGCTATACCTGTTTCCGCCATTGTTTTAACTGTGCGAACTGCAGTTGCCTTAACCCACTTTTTTGCTTTTTCTGTGATTTTCATAGTCCTTTACCTCACTTATTCGATATAAATCTTAATACCGTCAATTTCTTGACCGAGTATTCCTGCAAAGCCGTTGTTACTGTCGGCTGTATTATAGCCGCTTACAAACGGCAGCCAACGGTTACTACGGCGCAGATGCACAGCATACTTAATTGTTTTGCCTGTGTCGGTGCGCATCATAAGGCCGTCAATAACCTTATTAAATATGCCTGCGTAATCTTCACGGTTTTTAACCTCTGGCAACCATCTGCCATCCTTTGTATGTACCTTATAAAAGATATTGCCCTTGGTAAGCTCGGCAAACACAGCGCATACGTCATGACCGAAAATACCCGCATAATCGGTAAGGTCGGTAACAATAGGCAACCACGCATTACCAACATCATCCCACACCTGATATTTAACAGATATTT
>JAZNSJ010000106.1:0-6794 GCA_045591155.1 Acutalibacteraceae bacterium
ATATCAATAAGTCTTATGGTATGTTGGGCGAAATCAAGGACGGTCTTAACGCTAGCGACCTTATGTACGTATCAATTCAGGTTCATACCGAGATAGTGCCTAAGGATAGATTCGGGCTTGAAAATACCGATACCATTATGCCAGGTCATGCACAGCTTATTTATCGTATTCCTGCATCTCTTATCCCTGTAGTTACTTACGACGTAGAGCTTGAGGGTACAGGCTACGATGATGCTAAAAATATCAAAATGACCATCAACGATGCCGAACCCATTAGACTTCTTTTTGAGGTTGGCCTTCGTAATGGTATTAATGAATACAATATAGCCGAAGCTTTGGGAAGCAACAACCGCACAGCAGACGGCAAATATGTGTTCTATACAAATGAGTACAGTGTAAATCAGTTTGACCATAAGAACAACACGGATACTGACTATGTTGCTCCTACTGAAGCTATAAACACAATAGCATATTTTGAACCCAACTACGCTAATGAGCGTTATTATTACTCAGAGCCTACTCCTGTGTATGTAAAACAGGGTAGTGACTACGTTAAGTATTCATCTGCTACAAAACCCGTAGCGGGGGACGGCAACGAATATTACCGTCAGATAAACGTGTTTGAGCTAACAGAGGCTACAAACGATGATAATGCGGCCGTGCTTAACAAGATATATGAAAGAATATCTGATACAGCGCTTGGTCGCGTTGACAAAAGTGAAACCAACGGCGGTTGGAACATCCGTAAGGAAACAATCCATCGTGTGTATGATGAAATCGAAACCAAAAAGGTTGATTCAAACGGCAATCCTTACAATCCGACCAATACGCTTGAATATTCATATTTCCCAACAGTAGAGCATATTGAAGGCACACATTACTATGCAGATGCAATTCTTGGCAATAACGGTAAACTTACCGTAACACCTGCAACGGGCATACGTATTACAAAAACTGTTGACGATACGCTTGCAGGCACAACCGAAGACTTCACCTTTAGTGTAGATATTGGCGATGTGACAAACACTTATAAAGTTGTTTACCGCGACCCTGACGGCAACTTTGTTGACAATAACGAAACGATTGCACTTGATGCAAACGGCAAGGGCACTATTACCATTAAAGCCGGTTGGAGCGCTTATATAGTAGGCGTTGATACAGGTCTTGCTTACAGTGTATCAGAAGTAATACCTTCAAATGCTGACTATAAGGTTGATTCAAGTAGCAATACAACAGGTACTATAACCGAAAATCATCTTGCGGATGTACAGTTTGTGAATACACTCAGCGAAAGCGGCAACCTTGTAATTTCAAAGCACATTACACATCCGTTTGCAACCACTCCTGACGGTATTAATGTTCATAAGTTCAAGTTTGACGTTACATTGACTAAGGGTAGCGAAACCTATCCCGATGCACAGGTTAACGCTCACTATTCAACTTCCCCAAATAACATTTTTACACTTAACGTGGTAAATAATAAGATAGAAGACATTGAGCTTCATGGTGACCAGGCAATCGTTATTGAGATAAAAGAAGATTGGTCAGCAGTGGTTGTTGAAGATGCCGCTCAGATGCCTGACGGTTTCACACTTGACACGGTGAATACTGTAATCCCTGCAAATAACACAATCGCTACTAATGCTAACGTGGTTTATGCATTTGTAAACGATTACAACCCAGCTGAAGTAAGCGCTAATATTACTATTGAGGCTTCAAAAGAACTCACAGGCAGACCATGGAATAACGACACATTCACATTCGTGCTTTACCGTTATGATCCCGCTAATGCACAGTATATAGAGCTCGGTCGTGAAACAATAAACAAAGCAGGCGATTTTGGCGTAACACTTACAAATCTTATCAAGGCAGAGAGTTTTGACAAGGTTGGCACCTATCATTACTCTATCAGGGAGGTTGTTCCTGCTAACACATTCGGTGTGACTTATGATGCCGTAAGCCGCGACTTTGACATAATTGTTACCGATGCCGATACTGACGGCAAGCTTGAAATTGCAACCGTAAGAAATGCTAATCACACAACAGTTGCAGCAAATGGCGGCGCATATACAGTAGTAGCAGACGAGTTTGTAAACACCTATAAAGCAAGCGGAATTGCCGAGATTATCATACAGATTGATAAAACAGTCAGCACACCCGCAGGCATCACCTACAGCCCCGAAGGTTTTGAGTTTGGCTTCTATGATGTGGCAACAGGCGAACTTATAAGCCCGCTTTATACAACCGACGCAGAAGGCAAGGTGCAGTTTGTATTTGCTTATAACACAGATGGCGTTGACTACCAGAATGATAAGGTTATCAATTACGTAATAAAGGAGACCAATACAGGTCTTGGCGGTATTACCTATGCTCAGGATATACCCGTTACCGTAACTGTTAAAGATAATCTTGACGGTACTATAAGCGCTACAACAAGCATTACCAACGTGCAGGATAACGTTGCAATAGTTGACGTTGTAAACTTTTATGATACAGCTGATGCTGAAGTTACAATCGAAGCAAACAAGGCAATTACAGGACGCGACCTTGTCGATGGCGAATTCAAGTTTGACCTTTACAATGACGACACCGATACCGTTGAGCAGGACGACGTAAAACTCGTATTGCAAGCAGACGGCACAGGTAAAATCACGTTCGCAGACCTTACCTTTGATGCCGCAGGCACGTATAACTACGTTGTTTACGAAGATGAGGTTGACGGCAAGGGTGTTACGGTTGACACAACCAGATACGCAGTAACAATAGTTGTTACCGATAACGGAGACGGTCAACTTGAAGCAGAGGTTAAGGTTGACGGCGCAACGGTTACAGGCTCTACCGCAGGTACAATCAAGTTCAACAATGTTTATAAATCTGCAGGTCAGATTACCATAAGCGGTAAAAAGACACTTGACGGACGCGACCTTACAGCAGATGAGTTCTCGTTTGAACTTTATGATGAAGAAGGTAAGCTTGTAGAAACTGTTAAAAATGCGGATGATGGTAAGATAGAATTTACCGCTATTGATATTGATGCGGCAGGCGAATATATCTACACCGTTAAAGAAGTTAAGGGCAACGCAGAGGGCATCACTTATGACGAAACCGTTTACACCGTTACAGTAACGGTTACCGATAACGGCGACGGCACCCTCTCGGCAGAATACGCTTATAATGATCAGAATGGCGACGCGGCAGAGGCGATAGTATTTGAAAATAAATACACACCCGCGCCGAAACATACTCCCGATCCTGAGCCCACGCCGGATCCTGATCCTCAGCCCGAACCTACACCTGCACCACAGCCAACACCAGAACCTGACTCACCAAAGACAGGCGACAGCACAAATCTTACAGCGTGGTTGGCAGTTGTATTCATAAGCGGTGCGACAATATTCGCAACAGGCAAAAAACTCAAAAGACTTAGTAGATAAGTTAAAAAACAGAAAAATCCCTTGGACTTTTAAGCCCAAGGGATTTTGTACATTCAACTTTTATCTCTTCTCTATTATCTTTTATCTGGGAAAGTCGCAAGTTTCTTTGGAGAATAGATAAGAGAGAAGAGATAATAGATAAAAGAACAAAAAGAAAAGCCACACTGTCGTGCGACTTTTCTTTTTGGTGGAGACGGAGGGGATCGAACCCTTGACCTCTTGAATGCCATTCAAGCGCTCTCCCAGCTGAGCTACGCCCCCAAGCGTATTAATATAGTATCATATAAGTGTTTGAAAATCAAGTATATGATAAAAATTTGCTAAAATGCTCACTTTTTTATTGACATTTTGGGGTTTGTTCGTTATAATCAGTATTTACAAGGGGTATTTCGCCTCAAAGAAATTTTGATATGTAATATTTATATCTCGGACAAGGAGGTTAGCAATAATGAAAAGAACTTATCAGCCTAAGAAATTACATCGCAAAAAAGAGCATGGTTTCCTTAAGAGAATGGCTACAGCCAACGGTCGTAAGGTTTTGGCACGCCGTAGAGCAAAAGGAAGAAAGCAGTTATCTTACTAAAGAAAAAGCCACTTCCATGTGGCTTTTACTTTTATTTATCGGTGAGATTATGAGAGCTTACACAAAACTAAAACAAAATTGGGAATTTCATCGCGCGTATAATCGTGGCGTATCGCTTGTATCACCCGAATTTGTGCTTTATATAGTAAAGGGCAAAAAGGGAATATTGCGCCTTGGTATTACTGCAGGTAAAAAGCTTGGCACCGCTGTAAGTCGCAACCGCGCAAAGCGTGTTATAACGGCGGCTTTTGATGTATGCGCGCAGCACATCCCAACGGGGCACGATTGCGTTGTGGTTGCCCGCACACGAATACTTACCACAAATAGTAATGTTGTTGCTGCGAATATGGCGCGGCTACTAAAAAAAGAAGATCTATGGATAGAGTAAAAAATCCAATAAGCTGTCTTTTTATATGGCTTATAAAATTTTATAAAAAGCATATTTCACCTCACAAAATCCCCTGTTGCCGTTTTACTCCAAGTTGTTCGGCTTATGCGGTAGAGGCCATTACCGTACACGGCGCTTTTAAGGGATTGTTTTTGAGCGTTAAAAGGGTATTAAGATGTAATCCATTGTGTAAAGGCGGTTATGACCCTGTTCCGCCGAAAAAAGAAAAGTAAATTTGAATATAGAAAGGTGTTAGATTATGCAAGCACTTTTTAACATTATAAACATACCTCTTGGCTATGTTATGCGATTTTTAGCGGGTATTTTTAGCAACGATTTTGCTGCTGCGGTTGCAGTTTTTACACTTCTTATTAACGTTATTTTAATTCCACTTAGCATTAAAAGCCAAAAATCTGCTGTTCAGCAGCTCCGCATTAAGCCAAAGCTTGATGAATTAAAAAAGAAATACGGTGATGACCGTCAAAAAATGGCAACTGCTCAGCAAGAGCTTTACAGCCAGGAGGGCATTTCTATGTCTGGCGGTTGTTTGCCTATGCTTATTCGTCTTGCACTTATGATGAGCATATACTGGCTTATTTTGTCGCCCCTTACCTATATTGCGCGTGTAGAAAAGGCAGATGTTACTGCAGTAAGCACCGCAATAACCGAAACAATGAAGGATTATAAGGAAAACGACAGTGCCAAGTATGATGAGTATTCCAAAATGCTTATTGATGCGGGTTGGTCTGAAAAAAATACCAACGCCGACCTTATGATTACTAACATTGTAAGAAACAATCCAGATGTTATCGAACAGGTTTTGCCTGAGGATAAATATAAGGAAATTGAGGATAAGTATAACACTATTATCAAAAAGGATAGCGATGCCAATATCAACTACTTGCTTTTTGGTAATAAAGATTTAGATCTTACCAAAACACCTAAGTTTTCATTTAACATCTTTAAAGAGGCTCAGCTTTTATGGCTTATACCGTTTGGCGCATTCTTAGCGCAAATTCTTACAAGCCTTATTTCAATGCGAGTAAATAAAATCAACAATCCCGATGCACCATCTATGATGGGCATGATGCTTACAATGCCATTAATTTCTTTATTTATCGGTTTCGGCTTGCCTGCAGGCGTTGGTTTTTACTGGATATGTTCGTCGCTTATAGGCGGTCTTATTCAATCGGGTGTACAGCTTTGGTACGGACCACAAAAATTACTTGCACGTGAGCGTGCTAAAGAGCTTGCTGCACAGTGCGATTTTGAAGCAAAGCAGCTTGACAAAATTAATAATTCAGAGTCTATTATTAAAGACTAATTTAAGGAGGATTTCCCTTGATTAAGGAAGCAATCGGCTTCGGCGCTACCGTTGACGAAGCAAAGGAAGACGCTATTTTAAAGCTTGGCGCTAAAATAGAAGAAGATGTACAAATTGAAATAATTTCATTACCTAAAAAGAAGGTATTAGGTCTTTTTGGCGGTGCGCAGGCAGAGGTTAAGGCGTATGTAGAGCGCCCAGATAAGCCTGCTAAAAAGGCTAACAAGCCATCAAAAAAGGTTGAAAACAACGCAAAGCCTGACAAAAAGGCAAAGGCAGAAAAACAAGAACCTAAAAAGGTAGAGTCAAAGCCCGAGATAGAAACTGTTGATCAGTCGCAGATTGATGCTCAAACCCCCACAGGCAAGGCTATTGCATATCTTAATGCAATTCTTAAAAATCTTGGCTGTGAAAATGTTGAGATTAAGGCTGCCGTTCGCGAAAACGGTGCGCTTATTATCCTTAACGGCGAGGGACTTGGCGTAGTAATTGGTCATCGCGGTGAAACACTTGATGCATTACAGCACCTTGTAAGCCTTGCTGCCAGCAATTCGGGCGGATACTTTAAGGTAACACTTAATATTGGTGATTATCGTGAAAAGCGTGAGCAAACCCTTATTTCGTTAGCAACTAAGGTGGCAGAGCAGGTTAAACGCACCTCTCGTAACCGTGCGCTCGAGCCGATGAGCGCTTACGAGCGTCGCATAATTCACACCGCAGTTCAAGAGGTCGAGGGTGTAAATTCGGCTTCAATCGGTGAGGGTAAAAACCGTAGAGTTGTTATATTCCCAGAAGGTGGCACACCTAATATGCCACGCCGTGAGCGTGACGGTGGTCGCAGCAAAAATAACCGTGGTGGTCGCAAAGCAACAAATGTTGTGTCAAGCGCCCCTGCACGTGAGCCAAAGCGCGATACCGACATTCCACTTTACGGAAAAATTATTAATAAGACAGAGCAATAATTATTAAAGAGCCGAGTTTTCGGCTCTTTTTGTATTTATTATAAAATTTTTAGCATAATATTACTGTTAAGAAAGAGGGTAATATTATGAAAAACAAATATTT
>JAZNSJ010000107.1:0-4290 GCA_045591155.1 Acutalibacteraceae bacterium
AAAAATAAAACACGGTAACGCAGAGTTACCGTGAAAATTTACACCTTTAATAGCACTCCACAAATGTGACAGTATATTACATATTCTGTAATATACCAACAGCATTATGGCGGATACCATAACGCCATTTCGGCGACCTCCCCTTTTATATTACGGTTTATCCGAACCATAATGTAACACAATATTGTCGGTCGCTCCTCTATTGAATATTCAGCTAGGAATTATGTTAACATAAAATTAATATTTTGTCAATAATTATTGTTATTTGATGCACGATTCACAAGGAGAATAACCTAATTTTTCAAGTTCTTGACGTGTTTTGTCGCTTGACTTTTTATTTTGCGGCTTTATATTAGCCACAGAAGAACATTCTGTCAAATGGAATTTTTTTGTATTCTTATTTATTATGTATGTTGTAACGGTATCTTCTTTTGGAGTATCGTTTTTTACATTATCACTTAAATAACTTTCCCCTGTTGCGTAATCGATTGAAATATCGGGTTGAGCATTATAAGCAAACACATTGAAACATATCTCAGCGCCGTTATCCTCTACCGAAAATCCTTCCATTTGTACGCCTTTTGCCAACAAATTATCGCCTTCAAAAATAGGTGTTACTCGATATAATACGTGATTATCGGTTTGCTCTATATACTCTGCAATCAAGTTTTCAAACGGCAACATCCCCTGCATATTAAGGTATCTTGTTCCGGTAATTAAATTACTTTTATTTGCATTTTCACCTGTTAATTGATAACCAATTAAATGACATCGGTTGTAAAGATATTTGCCGTCAATATTATCGTACTTTACTGTGTGCCAACCCGTAGGTTTTATCATACCAATTTCGCCACGTTCTTTTGTGGGCATTGTTTTGGTACCTACACATGCCATTGCATATCCACAACGCCCAAGTGAGTCAAGCGGAGAATAGTACTCATAACAATCGGTAGTAATTTCTTCTTTAGTGAAATTTGGGGTATTATTATTAATAATTACATATGGCTCATCACAAAATTCCGGTATGTCAGAAATAGTATCAACCTTGGTGTCGGTAATGCCTATAAAAACAGCATTTTGGCCGCCGATATCATTAGTAAACCAAACACCACAACCAGATAATAATATAATAAACGATAATATTATTGATGCGATTTTAAATTTGTATTTCATACCATTAGAACCTTTAATTATTTTGGATAAATTATAACATTTTAATAACATGTTATCAACAATTTTAATTATTAAAAATAAATTAAAAATTATTCTTGACATTATTGTTTTATTATAATATAATAATGTGGTCGCAAAAATGCTGCTATGGCTCAGGTGGTAGAGCACGTCCTTGGTAAGGACGAGGTCACCAGTTCGAATCTGGTTAGCAGCTCCAAAACTTCCTAAACAAACGTTTAGGAAGTTTTATTTTTAGTAAATCATAAAAGCACTTGGAAAAGCACTTGGAGTTTTACCAAGTGCTTTTACTTTTATCTCTCTTTTCCTTTTGGTCTTGTCATTAGTTCTTTTACTGCCAAATCTGCGCGGTATCCTTTATATAAAACCTTATAGCATGAATTAATTATGGGTAGTTCTACCCCATATTTTTTTCCAAGCTCGTATGCCATAAGAGTAGCATAATAACCCTCTACCGTTCCAACCTCACTAAGTGCTTGCTCTGTAGACACACCGCTACCAACTTTATTACCAAAACGATTATTTCTACTATGCTGTGAAGTGCAGGTTACAACCAAATCACCAATACCTGTAAGTCCCATAAAAGTACGCTCGTCGGCGCCCATACATACACCAAGATTAGCCATTTCACTAAGTCCTCGGGTAATAAGCGCTGCCTTGGTGTTATCACCCAAACCTAAACCATCACTTATACCGGCGCATACGGCAATAACATTTTTTATTGCGCCGCCAAGCTCTACACCAACCATATCATTAGCGGTATAAATACGTAAGTTCTCACTAGATAAAACATCCTGCACTATAGATGCCGCCGTAAAACTTTTTGATGATGCTACAAGCGAGGTTGGTATCATTCGGGCAACCTCTTCAGCGTGCGATGGACCCGATAAAACGCAAATTTTATCGTTTGGCAATTCTTCGCATATAACTTCTGAAAGTCTTTTTAAAGTATTTTTTTCAAAACCCTTTGCAACATTTACGACAATGCCGTGATTTTCGATATTAGAAAGCTGTGAGGCAACCGAGCGCACTGCAACCGATGGACAGGCTATAATTGAAATAAGCGAATCTTTGGCGCAGTTAATATCATTAGTTATACAGATTTTTTCTGGTATTTTTATGCCTGGTAACAGGTTAACGTTTTCACGCTTATCTAAAAGTTTGTTAACTTCATGTTCAAATGGTGACCAAAGGGATACATCATGACCGCAATTATAGGCAGAAATTGCCAATGCGGTTCCCCAACCGCCAGAGCCTAACACAGTAACCTTTGCCATATTATTTTTCCTTTCTGTCGGTTATCTTTTTTTCGGTACCGTTAATTAAACGTTTAATGTTTTCACTATGCTTTAAAATTACCAATACACCCATTACAGCGGCTAATAATGCTTGTGGCCAAAACAGTGCAGGATTATTGATAAAATGAAAAATCATTGTGCAGCTTACAACGGTAACTGCTGCCGCAATTGAGCTAATAGATACAATTTTTGTAAGTAAAACTCCCAATGCAAAAACAGCAAGCCCGATAATTATCGCTGGATAACAGCATACCGCAAATATACCAACACTTGTGGCAATACCCTTACCGCCTTTAAACTGAAAAAAGATCGGGAAAACATGGCCAAGCATACAGGCAAGACCGCATAAAAATGCACCGTACACCGCCCATTCGTCGCCATTTTCAAAAACTATTTTAAAAATAAATTTACCTAAAACACAGGCAACAAAACCCTTTAATACATCGCATAAAAAAGTTAGTGCTCCAAGTTTAGCGCCGCCTGTTCGCAAAACATTTGTTGTGCCTGCATTTCCACTGCCAAGCTCACGAATATCTTTTTTCATAAAAATTTTAGAAAAAATTACAGCAAAACTTATACTGCCCAACAAATATGCAATAATAACGGTTAAAATAGCATAAATCATTTTGCGTTTTTATCTCCTCTCTCACGGATAACAAACCTTACAGGTGTACCCTCAAGGCCAAAAGTAGAACGTATTTGGTTTTCAAGATAACGTTGATATGAAAAGTGAAATAGTTCTGCATTATTACAAAAACAAACAAAAGTTGGCGGACAGGTAGATGCCTGTGTCATATAATAAATTTTAAGACGCTTGCCCTTATCTGATGGCGGTTGTACTCGCGCTGTTGCATCAGCAAGAATATCATTAAGTTTACCAGTAGATATACGCATTGTGTTTTGAGTACGCACATAATTTATAAGCTCGAAAAGTCTATCAAGTCGCTGACCTGTTTTTGCAGATATAAAAATGATAGGAGCATAAGGCATAAATGCAAAATCTACCATAAGCTTTTTACGATAGTTATCCATGGTTTGACCATCTTTTTCAACAATGTCCCATTTATTAACAGCGATAATACAAGCCTTTCCCTCTTCAAGTGCTAAACCCGCAACCTTTGAATCCTGCTCGGTAAAGCCATCGGTGCCGTCAATCATAATAACACACACATCCGAGCGTTCGATTGCCATTTTTGCGCGAATAACACTGTATTTTTCTATCTTATCTTCAACACGACTGTTACGACGAAGACCTGCAGTATCAATAAAATTGAATTTGCCAAATTTGTTTTCAACAAGCGAGTCTATTGCATCACGTGTGGTGCCCGCAATATCCGATACAATAACACGTTCTTCACCCGTGATTTTGTTAACAAGTGAAGATTTACCAGCATTTGGTTTGCCAATAACCGCAACATTTATTACGTCTTCATCTTCTTCATCATCGGTTTGAGGTAAGAAATCATAAGCGGCGTCAAGTAAGTCACCCGTACCGTGACCGTGTACCGATGATACAGGTATTGGATCACCAAGACCTAAGTTATAAAATTCATAAAACTCGGGTGGAACATTGCCAATTTTATCGCACTTATTTACGCAAAGCACAATAGGTTTTCCGCTTTTAAGCAACATTGAGGCAATTTCAGCATCGGTAGCTGTAACACCTGTTTGCATATCACACACCATAATAATTACATTTGCGGTATCAATAGCAAGCTGAGCTTGTGAACGCATGCCAGATAAAATTATATCATTAGTTTTGGGCTCAATGCCGCCTGTATCTACAAGCATTACCTTTTTA
>JAZNSJ010000108.1:0-3366 GCA_045591155.1 Acutalibacteraceae bacterium
GGGTTCCCTTGAAGGCTCTGATTCCTCCGGCTCGCTCGAGGGTTCGGATTCTTCGGGTTCACTTGAAGGCTCTGACTGTTCGGGTTCGCTTGAGGGTTCAGATTCTTCGGGTTCGTTTGAGGGCTTAGACTCCTCTGGCTCACTCGAGGGGGTTGATTCCTCAGGTTCACTCGATGGTTCAGATTGCTCGGGTTCACTCGAAGGCTCTAACTGTTCGGGTTCGCTTGAGGGTTTAGACTCCTCAGGCTCACTTGAGGTGGTTTGCTGCGATGAGGTTGTATTATTTGACGGTCTTCTACCGCTCGATGATGTCATTTCATAATACCAATTATTTGTCTCTATAGGATTAAGCTCTATATATTGCTCCATAGTTACATCATCATAAATAATTGAATTTATCATTTTTGCTGCATATTGAAGGTCGTAATAAATTACAGAGCCATAACCCGATGGACTTTTCATTAAAAATTCGCTTTGATAATCTGCGGGCGGAAGACGATATTGCTCAAAGGTGGGAGAGCTTAATAGTATGTTGGTGGCAAGTCCCACAATATCGGCATACGAAAGTGATGTTTCACTGCAAGGGATAAGCGCCTTTACAAGCGATACATACTGCGTTTTTTTCATTGTAATTGCCTTGTTAAACAGCTCTTGCATAACGTGACGCTGACGGTCGGTACGTCCAAAGTCATCTCGCGTGCCCCATACGCTTGTGCAGTTTCTTACGCGAGCGTACGCTACTGCCTGAACACCGTTAAGGGTTTGCTCTCCTGCTGTATGAATGTAATAATCTTTAGCATTAAGCCCCATTTGACTACAAATTTCATCCATACAGTTGTTAAGATTTGGGTGGTCAAATCCTTTCCACGTTAGCTCATCCTTAGTAATAGTGGCATTAATGCCGCCTACTGCATCAATAATGTCGGTCATACCAAAAAAATTAACCGTTGCATACTCAGAAATATCTAAATCAAAGTTTTTATTTAAAGTTTTTATTGCGTGTTCAGGGCCCTTTGAATAGGCAGAATTTATTTTACCAAAATAGTTTTTGCCCTCATATTCCATAGGAACTAGGGTGTCACGCATAACAGAAAATATTTTTACCTTTTTTGTGTTGGTATTAAGGCTTAAAATCATAATGCTATCTGTATTGCCCTTGAAAACAGTTTCATCGCGCGAGTCAACACCAAAAAGCGCAACGTTTATAACACCCTTTTGTTTAACATCGGTAAAGCCCAGCTCGTCTGGGTCGGTTGTTATAGAATTGTAGTTATATTTAAAAAAGCTAAAAAACCAGCCAAGAACAATTGCGACTACAAGTACAACACTTGTTGCAGAAATAAGCGCCGCCTTTTTACCCTTTGACAGATGGCGCCACCAAACCTTAAAGCCCTTTCCGTGTGAGGTTGAGCTTATATCTTCATATATATGTTTTGCGTCTTTAATGCTTGAGTCTGATACTATATCCTCATACTCTTCTTCCTGCTTTTTTTGCATTGCGGCAATAATATCTTCATATTTTTCGTCGAAATTAAAATTAAAGCTTTCTTTATCGTTCATATTGCACCACCATATATTAATTAGCTTTATTAGTCTATCATTTGCCTGTATATATTGCTCTTTTTTATTCCTGTAATTTGAGCAGCCTGCTTTGCTGCGGCAGATGCCGGTTGCCCTTCGTTAATGAATTTTTTAGCAAGTGTTACTGCTTCTTGCAAAGTATAAGTCACGGTTTGCTCTTTTGCGCCCTCAACAATTAAAACATATTCACCGCGCGGCTCGTTGCGGGTGTAAAACTCTATTGCCTCACTAAAACTTGTCCGCATTACCGTTTCGTGTATTTTTGTAATTTCGCGAACTATAGCTATGTTTCTTTCGCCAAAGGTTTCATACATATCGGCAAGAGTTTTAATTAATTTGTGCGGCGCCTCATAAAAAATCATTGTGCGGCGCTCGTTTTTTATTTCGTCAAGATGTTGCTTACGCGAGGGTTTATTAACAGATAAAAAGCCCTCAAAACAAAATCTTCCGCTTGGGCATCCCGATAGAGCCAATGCGGTTGCAAACGCTGTAGGACCTGGCACCGATTCTACCGCTATGCCACGCTCGTGACATTCGCGAATTAAATCTTCGCCAGGATCGGATATTGCGGGCATTCCCGCATCGGTTACAAGCGCACAGCTTTGCCCCGAAAGTAATCTTTCTATAACGGTTGCGCCACGCTCTTTTTTATTATGCTCAAAATAGGCAATCATAGGCTTACTTATATTAAAGTGATTTAAAAGCTTTACCGTAACGCGAGTATCCTCGGCGGCGATAAAGTCGACCTCACTTAAAACACGCTGTGCACGAGGCGAAAAATCCTCGAGATTTCCTATTGGTGTGCCTACTATATATAACTTTCCACTCATTATAGGTATGCTTCCTTATAGCTTCCGTAAATTTCAATCATTTCGGTCGAAAAATTACCCTGACCATCTTCTACATAAAGCGTAGGCTCAATAGTAAGAGCCGTGTTGCCACAACGCCTGCCCTCAACAAGAACTAACCAAGGCGACTGGCCCACGCACTTACACACAAGGCGTAGTCTTTTGGGCTCTACCTTATGTTTTCGCATAAGCGACATCATTTCGGCAAGTCTTTCTGGGCGCTGGCACATACAAAGTCTGCCGCCCGTTTGCAATAATTTTGCACCAACGGCAATTATATCTTCAAGTGTACATTCAACCTCGTGTCGTGCAACGCTTTTTACACTGTCGGGATTTTTAATACCGGCAGACGGCGCCTTATATGGCGGATTACAGGTAACAAGCGTATGGCACCCAAACGGCACCTTGCCTTTTAACTCTGTAAGGTTTGACAAAACAGGTATAAAGTTATCAAAATTATACTCTGCTTTAGTCATTTGTGCAAGCTGTATTGCCTCACTTGATATATCTACCCCGTATGCTGTTTCGCAGTTTTGATCGCGCAGCATTAAAAAAGCAATTATACCGCATCCTGTACCAAGGTCAACAAGCTTGTCGCTTTTTTTTGCCCTTGCAAAATCCTTAAGCAACACAGCATCGGTACCAAAGGTATGATGCTGTGATACGTATATAAACCTACCGTCGCCTATTGGTTCACGCTTTATGCTCTGGTCCATTTTACGCCCTGTGGGGTATCCACAACAATAATACGCATTTCTTTTAGTTTATCGCGAATTTCGTCGGCAGTTTTAAAGTCACGCGCCTTGCGCGCTTCGGTGCGCTTTTGTATTAGCTCTTCTATTTCGCTGTCAAGAGCTTCGGTTTTGCGGTTGTACACTAGACCTAAAACCCCTGTGAGCTCGTCAAAAACAGCTGCGCACGCACTTAGTGTATCGCG
>JAZNSJ010000109.1:0-2567 GCA_045591155.1 Acutalibacteraceae bacterium
TGTATTAAGACCTGTATCGTTATCGCCAGCGCGTTTATGGTCCATAGACGAAATCATAGGTACTACAACATTACCATCGGTAAACGATAATACCGAAACTTCAGGACCTGTAAGGAACTCTTCGATAACAATATTATCACCGCTTTTTCCAAACTGCTTGTCCTGCATTATCGATATAACTGCTTCCTTTGCCTCATCACGAGTCATACAAATTATAACACCTTTACCAAGCGCCAAACCATCGGCCTTAATAACGGTAGGAATCGGTGCTGTTTGTAGGTATTCAAGTGCCTTATCAACATTATCAAAAACCTCGTAAGCAGCAGTTGGAATACCGTATTTTTTCATAAGATTTTTTGAGAAAACTTTACTGCCCTCAATAATGGCAGCCGCTTTGTTTGGACCAAAGCACGGAATTCCTTTTTCACTGAGTGCATCCACACAACCGAGTACAAGCGGGTCATCTGGCGCTACGACTACATAATCGATTTTATTACTAACCGCAAAATCGACTATTGCCTCTGTATTAGTAGCAGCAATATCAATACAAGTAGCATCTGCCGCAATACCACCGTTACCAGGCACGGCAAAAATTTGCTCTACAGTTTTATTTTCTTTTATTTTTTTGATAATGGCGTGCTCTCTACCGCCGCCACCGACAACTAAAATTTTCATATATACACCTTAAAAGAAATTATATTAGTGGTGGAACAAACGCATTCCTGTAAATGCCATTGCCATACCGTATTTATTGCAACAATCAATAACAACATCATCACGGATTGAACCGCCCGGCTCTGCAATATACTTAACGCCACTACGCTTTGCACGTTCAATGTTATCATCAAATGGGAAGAATGCATCTGAACCTAATGCTACGCCATCAATTGTCGCAAGATAAGCCTTTTGTTCTTCTATTGTAAAGCGTTCAGGCTGAACAGAAAAATACTTTTGCCAATTACCATCTGCGCAAACATCTTCTTCATTTTGGTTAATATATCCGTCAATAACATTATCGCGATCTGGACGACCAAGTGTATCTTTAAATGGAAGATTTAAAACTTTGTCATGCTGACGCAAGAACCAAGTATCTGCCTTTGTGCCTGCAAGACGTGTGCAGTGAATACGTGACTGCTGACCTGCACCTACACCTATAGCCTGCCCGTCCACAGCATAACAAACCGAGTTTGACTGTGTATATTTAAGTGTGATAAGCGCGATTATAAGGTCCCGAACTGCACTTTCTGGCAAATCTTTGTTATCGGTAACAATATTAGAAAGCAATTCACGATTAATTTTAAAGTTGTTTCTACCCTGTTCAAACGTGATACCAAATACCTGTTTAGTTTCCTGAACCTGCGGTACATAATCGGCATCGATTTTAACAATATTGTAATTACCGTTTCTCTTTGATTTTAAGATTTCAAGTGCTTCAGGTTCGTAACCCGGTGCAATAACACCGTCAGAAACCTCACGCTTAATCATTTTAGCAGTGGTAACATCACAAACATCTGAAAGTGCTACCCAGTCACCAAATGAACACATACGATCGGTACCACGTGCACGCGCATAAGCACAAGCAAGTGGAGATTCATCAAGACCTTCAATATCGTCAACAAAGCAAGCTTTTTTAAGCTTATCTGAAAGTGGTACACCAACAGCTGCAGATGTAGGACTTACGTGCTTAAAAGAAGTAACAGCAGGAAGACCTAATGCCTCTTTGAGTTCTTTTACAAGCTGCCAAGAGTTAAATGCATCAAGAAAATTGATATAACCAGGTCTGCCGCACAAAATTTCAATTGGAAGCTCGCTTCCATCGTTCATATAAATCTTTGAAGGCTTTTGATTTGGGTTACAGCCGTATTTAAGTTCAAATTCGCGCATTTTTTATTCTCCTTATGCATTTTTGTTTACAATTCTTGATTCATACTCACCTGTAGCTAAATCAATATATCTTACAAACAACGATACTTTATTATCTTGGTTTAGGTTTTTCCAAATAACATCAGTAAGAGTATCGATATCAACATCGGGAAGTTCAAGTGTTTTAGGCTCACCTTCAAAACTTGGAAGCGGATTACCATCACACTTATAGGTATGTATAAATTTAGCTTTACCTGCAAGAGGATTTGAATATGCAAATGTATACCTTTGACAAGAGCTTCCGTCACCATCAGCAGATTTTAGAATTGACATAGCGTAGTTCATATCTCCATTTTCAAGACGGATAATACCAGAAATACGAGGTGTGTAGTTTGGAGCATCATCTTCAAACTCTCGTGTACGAAGCGCTTGTTCAAATGTCATTTGCCTATCCATAAGTTCATAAATTGTATCGGTTTGGTCGCCGTTGGTAACAATTGTTTTGTTACCAAGCACACGAACAGGTGCATAAATAATAAGATGTGGATCGGTCATTTTTGATTCATCAAACGCTTGCGTTCTAATACCTTCACCGTCTTCAATAAATACGCGATTTCGACTATTTTCACTACGTCCCATAATGAAATAAGCTGTAATGGCCTTCTTACCATCGGCGCTTTTACCTATTATAATACCTCTGCCGT
>JAZNSJ010000110.1:0-5720 GCA_045591155.1 Acutalibacteraceae bacterium
TGGAGAGATATTTCTTCCTAAGACCGCCTTGGCCTCCGACTTTACGCTGCTCATCCAAACTCACGTTTTACAGCTCCTGCTGAAAACTGCCCATGCATTTCTGACGAATTTAACAAGGGCGAGGGTGTGCCGATTTCTGCAATCGTATTTGGTGGTCGTCGTGCTAAGTGTGCTCCACTTGTATATCAATCAAAGGATTGGGTTAACGGTGTATTCGTAGGTTCGGCAATGGCTTCTGAAACAACTGCAGCAGCTGCTGGTGCTGTAGGTGTTGTTCGTCGTGACCCAATGGCTATGCTCCCATTCTGTGGTTACAATATGGGCGACTACTTTGCACATTGGCTTGAAATGGGCGAAAAACTTGGCGAAAATGCTCCTAAGATATTTAATGTTAACTGGTTCCGTACCGATGATGAAGGCAACTTTGTATGGCCTGGTTTTGGCGACAATATGCGAGTTCTTAACTGGATTATTGACCGTTGCGAAGGTAAAGCAACTGCTACCGAAACCGCTATCGGTTATATTCCACAGCCAGAAGACATCGACCTTACCGACCTTGATATGGATATTGAAACTCTGAAATCAATCCTTAAGGTTGACAAAGACGTTTGGACCAAGGAAGCAGAAGAGATTGAAGAGCACTACAAGAAGTTTGGCGACAAATTACCTGTACAACTTCGTGAACAGCTTGACACTCTTAAAGCAAACCTTGCTAAAATGTAATTTACAACTTTAACAATAAAGCACCTGTTATAGAAATATAGCAGGTGCTTTTAATTATTTCATATCATCGGTTGCAGGTCCATCAATTAAATTTCCGTCGTTTGTAAATCGTGAGCCGTGGCAGGGGCAGTCCCAACTATGCTCTTGCTTGTTGTATTTTAGTGCACAGCCTAAATGCGGACAACGAGGTGTGGTTGGCGTAATTAGATTTAAAACCGCTTCTACGCCATTTAAGGCGAGTTGTGGGTGTAATATAGTTCTTGATGGTGAGAACACATCGGCAAAATCATTTACTTTTTCTTGTATCAAATCACATAGTATTTCTGCCGCTACTAGGGCACTTGTAAATCCCCACTTGTTATAACCTGTGGCAACAAATAAATTAGGTGTATTTTTAGAATAGTTACCTATATATGGGATAGCATCAAGGGTCATACAGTCTTGTGTTGCCCATTTATATACAATTGTTGCTTGAGGATAATGCTTTTTAGCAAAGACTTCAAGCTCTAACCAATTACCACCTTTTTTACCTGTGCGGTGACTACCACCGCCAAGCAGTAAATAATCACCATAATTTCTAAATGACAACCCTTTTAAGTCCTCATCAACATATATACCATTAATGTTTTGTGCATTTTTAAGTGCAATAACATATGAGCGGTGTTGATACATTTTTAAAAAGTATGAACCATGTTTGTTAAGAATAGGAAAATGGGTTGTAATGATTGCTTTTTTAAAGTGAATTTTACCACTGTTTGTTTCAGCACAGTCAGGTGTAAGATTTATAAGTTTTGTATTTTCTTTAATATTTAGATTAGGGGATAACTTATATAAAAATTCAAGCGGGTGTATCTGCCCTTGGTTTTTCAGTTTTACAGCAGCCAAAATATTAAAAGGCAGTGGAGATTTAGTTGTAAAATCTGCAGTAACTCCTATTTTTTTATATGCGTTAATTTCGTCTTTAATTTTTGCAATATCACTTGTGGTATAAACATAAGCATCTTTTGTTTCAAAATTACATTCAAATTCTTTACATAATTCGCGGTAACGTTCAAGAGCGTTGTTGTTTACGACATAATATTTTTGTGCGGCTTCAACACCATATTTTTTAATAATTTTATCGTAAATCAAACCGTGCTGTACTGTTACTTTAGCGGTGGTGTTTTTGGTAATACCACTGCAAATTTCATTTGCTTCAATTAATGTATAATCTACACCCACTTTTTGTAGCATATGGGCGCATAAAACACCTGTTAAACCGCCGCCGACGATTAATACGTCGGTTTTTATATCACCATTAAGACTATTAAATTGTGGCTTCTTAATTGTTTTTGTCCATACTGAATTATTCATACCATTCACTCCTTGTAAGTAGTATGAACAAAAAACCGCTAAACACATTGTTGTTTAGCGGTTTTTTAAATGCTAATTCAGTTTTAAAATATCTTCCATATTATATAGACCTATGGGTTTGCCAACAATAAATTTTGCCGCCTTTACAGCGCCTGCGGCGAAAACCTCTTTAGATTGTGCCGAGTGCGAAAGGGTAATAACCTCATCGTGACCTGCAAATATAACGTCGTGCTCGCCAACAATTGTACCCCCGCGAATTGCGTGTATACCAATTTCACTTTTTGTGCGCTTCTGGCGTTTTGAGTGACGGTCATATTCGTATGTATACTTATCCTCAAAAACCTCGTTTACGGAGTTGGCAAGCATTAAAGCGGTACCTGACGGCGCGTCAAGTTTTTGATTATGGTGTTTTTCAATTATTTCTATATCAAAATTGCTACCCAAAATCTTTGCAGCGCTTTTTGCGAGACTGCACAAAAGATTTACACCAAGCGACATATTTGCGGTAAAGAAAACAGGGATTTTACTTGAAACTGCTTTAATTTTTGCAATTTGGCTTTCACTGTAACCTGTTGTTGCAAGAATTACAGCCACGTTGTTTCGGGTTGCATACTCAAGAAGACTGTCAAGTACCGAAATATGTGAAAAGTCGATTATAACATCGGGAACTGTCTTAACATCATTAAAAGATTTATAAACAGGGAAGTCACAAAGCATTTCTGCTTTATCTACACCTGCTATTATTTTAGTGTTTTCATCTTCTTTACAACAGCGCGCAACTGCGTTTCCCATTTTTCCGCAGGCACCCGAAAGTAAAATATTAATCATTTATGTTTCACATCCAAAAAATATTATTAAATTATAAACCCACACTCAGAAAGCTTTTCCTTAAGTAAGGCTTTGTTTTTATCGCTGGTGGGGTAAAGCGGCATTCTACAAGGGCCTACATCTAACCCTAACATATTCATTGCCTCTTTTACAGGTATTGGGTTTACATCGCAGAACATTGAATTCATAAGCCCAATGTGTTTAAGGTGCAACTCAGCAGCCGCTTGTGTATAGCCGTTAAGATAAAGCTCGCAAATATCGTGCATTACCTTTGGCGCAATATTAGAAAGTACCGATATAATACCAATACCGCCAAGCGACATAATGGGTACTGTCTGGTCATCATTACCCGAATAAATATCCAAATCGTCACCACAAAGATATTTAATTTCGGCAATAAGCGATAGATCACCACTTGCTTCTTTGGTAGCAACAATGTTTTTATGCTTTGAGAGTTCTTTATATGTTTCGGCCTTTATATTAACACCCGTTCTTGATGGAACATTATAAAGAATAATTGGTTTACTTACACGGTCTGCAATATAGTTATAATGCGCCACAAGCCCTGCTTGAGAGGTTTTATTATAATAGGGTGTTACCATTAAAAATGCATCAGCACCCACACTGGAAGCATCTTCACAAAGCTCTACCGAATATACGGTATCATTACTACCGGTTCCTGCAATAATCGGTACTCTGCCATTGGCAGCCTTTACCGATTCTTCAATAACGCGCAGATGCTCATCATAGCGCAGGGTAGATTTTTCACCGGTGGTTCCGCATATAACAAGCGCATCAATACCACCATCAATTTGTTCATTAACAAGTGTTTTTAAACGTCCAAAATTAACGCTACCGTCAGCATTAAATGGTGTAACCAAAGCTGTTGCCGCACCGGTAAAAATTCTTTTTTTCATAAAAACACCTCATTATATATAATATTTTAATCGGTTAGTCCATATAACCCTTTGCGGCGAGTAGTTCAGCAAGAAGTACAGCGCCGCCTGCGGCACCACGTAATGTATTGTGTGAAAGACAAACAAACTTGTAGTCATATTGGCTGTCTTCACGCAAGCGTCCTACCGATACTGCCATACCACCCTGAAGATCACGGTGTAGTTTGGTTTGTGGCATATTGTCTTCAGTAAAGTAGTTAAGGAATTTCTTAGGTGCGTGGGGAAGTTCTAATGTTTGAGGTACACCCGAGAAGTTTTCCCACACTTTAAGTATTTCCTCTTTTGAAGGTTTATTCTTAAATGTTACAAATACAGCTGCCATATGTCCGTCAGATACGGGAACACGTAGGCATTGGGCTGTAAATTTAGGTGAGTCGGCAAGTTTGATTTCGCCGTTCTCGACCTTACCCCAAATTTTAAGTGGTTCTTTTTCGCTCTTTTCTTCTTCACCACCAATAAAGGGGATAACGTTGTCTACCATTTCAGGCCATCTTTCAAATGTTTTACCTGCGCCCGAAATTGCTTGATATGTACATACAAGGCATTTTTCAACACCAAATTCTTTATCAAGTGGATGAAGGGCGGGTACATAGCTTTGAAGTGAGCAGTTAGACTTTACCGCAACAAATCCGCGTTTAGTACCAAGGCGTTTGCGTTGAGCCTCGATAACTTCAAGATGCTCGGGGTTAAGTTCGGGAATAACCATAGGCACATCTGCAGTAAAGCGGTGAGCCGAGTTGTTAGAAACTACAGGACATTCGTGTTTTGCATACATTTCCTCAAAAGCTTTGATTTCGTCCTTTTTCATATCAACAGCGCAGAAAACAAAATCAACCTTTGAAACAATTGTGTCAATATCGGCTACTGCATCGTAAACCATCATATCTTTCAAATTTTCTGGCATTGGTGAAGTCATTGCCCAACGATTGCCAACGGCATTAGAATATGTTTTGCCTGCACTTCGTGGGCTTGCCGCAAGACAAGTCACCTTAAACCAAGGGTGGTCTGCAAGCAAAAGTGCAAAGCGTTGGCCTACCATACCTGTAGCGCCGATAATACCTACGTTGTAATTTTTCATTTTAGGGACCTCCTAATAAAACAAAACTTTCTATTGATATTGAAAAGGTTTTGCATTATAATATTATTCAATTAATAATACCACTATAGTATGTATTTGTCAAATTAAAATATATTTATTTTTAGAGAAAGTTATTGGTAAAAATATATGAAAAAAAGTGATTTTTATTACGATTTACCCGAAAATCTTATCGCGCAAACACCTAGTTTTCCGCGTGACTCGTCGCGGATGCTTCGCCTTAACAAAACAACAGGTGAAGTAAGTCACGATATATTTAGCAGCTTACCCCATTTTTTACGTGAGGGTGACTGTTTGGTGCTTAACAATACACGTGTACTTCCCGCACGTCTTTATGGTACTGCAAGTGATACAGGCGCTGTGGTTGAATTTGTACTTCTTAAACAATACGACCTATATACTTGGGAATGTTTAGCGGGGCCTGGCAAAAAGGCAAAAATAGGCCGTGAATTTATATTTAGTGATGAGCTTAAATGTGTTGTTAAGGATGTTTTACCCGACGGTAACCGTGTTATAGAGTTTAAGTGCGACGGGGAATTTTTTGCAACGCTTGACAAGGTTGGTCAAATGCCGTTACCGCCATATATAAAGGAAAAACTTTCTGACCGTGAGCGTTATCAAACCGTTTATTCAAAAGAATTAGGCTCTGCGGCAGCACCAACAGCTGGACTGCACTTTACACCCGAATTGCTTGAAACTATCAAATTAAAAGGCGTAAAAGTTGTATATGTGACTTTGCATGTAGGGCTTGGTACTTTTAGACC
>JAZNSJ010000111.1:0-5773 GCA_045591155.1 Acutalibacteraceae bacterium
CGTTATACGTAACCAATACGGTAATCTTGGCAGCGTGGTTGGTATTTGCGCAAATGTTTTACTTAGTTTTGTAAAAATAGTTGTGGGACTCATAGGTGGCGTATTGTCGGTAACGGCTGACGGCTTTAACAATCTTGCCGACGCAGGATCATCGGTGGTAACGCTTATTGGTTTTAAACTGGCGAATAAACCCGCCGACCGTGATCACCCATTTGGTCACGACAGAATGGAGTATATATCGGCATTTATAGTATCGTTTCTTATATTGCTTGTAGGCTTCGAGCTTCTTAAAGACTCGGTTACAACACTTGCAAGTGGCGAAGCATCTCCCATATTCTCGGGTATTTCAATTATAATTCTTGTAATATCTATCGCGGTTAAATGCTGGCTATATTTCTTTAACCGAAAAATTGGTAAAATTATAGATTCGTCTGCGCTTGTTGCAACAGCAAAGGACAGTCTTAACGACTGTATTGCCACCGCGGCAATTTTAATATCGGCAATAATAACCAAGTTTTTTGTTTTGCCCTTTAATCTTGATGCGGTAATGGCGCTTTTGGTAGCGTTGTTTATAATGTGGGCAGGCTTTTGCTCGGCAAGGGATACCCTTAACGAAATTTTGGGCGGGCCGCCCGAACCAAAGCTTATAACAGATATTAACGATACCATTTTAAGCTTTGATGAATTTCACGGTATACACGACCTTATTGTTCACAACTATGGTCCGGGCCGTCAGTTTGCTTCGGTTCACGTAGAGGTGCCGGTTGATGTAGACATAGTCGCTTGCCACGAAAAAATTGACCTATGCGAAAAGCTTATAGCCGAAAAATTAGGTGTTAACCTTGTAATACATATGGACCCAATTGATACCAATGACGAAGCGGTAACAGCGGCGCGTAAAACAATGGTTGATGTTTTAAAGGAAATAGACCCTAAGCTTACCCTACACGATTTTCGTATGACCCCTGCGGCCAACACCCGCACTAATCTTATTTTTGACGTGGTTATACCGTCGCATCTTAAACTTAGCGAAAACGAGCTTAACGATATAATTTGTAAAAAAGCTCACGAAAAAAACAAAACTTACGTTTGCGTAATAACCTTTGACCGTGATTTTACAGGTCAATAAAAAACAGAAAAAGGAAAATTTTTATGAATTTTACACCGGTTGACAACACAGGCCGTGTAGACGGCTTTTGCTTGGTAAAAAGCGTCGAGGTTAAAACCTCGTCAAAGGGTGACACCTATCTTGATTTTACTTTGGGCGACAGCACGGGCGAAATAAACGGAAAATTATGGCGTTATTCAGCCGCCGAGCACGGCGAATACAAGGCAAACGACCTTGTAAAAATCCGCGGTACAATTTCGCAGTATAACGGCGCCGACCAACTTAGAATTGAAAAAATAAGGCCCACAATAGACTCTGATAATGTGCATATAGAGGATTTTGTTCGCACATCGGGGTATGATTCACAGCAAATGTATGACGAGCTATTGAATATTGCTTCATCTTTTACAGATAATAATTTAAAGCTGCTTGTGTCTACAATTCTTGCCGATAATCGTGAGAATTTACTGTTTTGGCCTGCAGCATTCAAGCTACACCATGCGCTTCGCGGCGGACTGCTAATGCATACGCTGTCAATTGTTCGTCTTTGTGAGGGTGTTTGCAAGGTATATCCATTTATCGACCGCGAGTTGCTGCTGTCGGGTGCGATATTGCACGATATATCAAAGCTGCAAGAGTTTGACGTAAATGATGCAGGCGTTGCCGACGGATATACAATAGAAGGTAATTTATTAGGTCATATTGCTATGGGCGCTACAACCATTGATAAATATGCCGAAAAACTTGGGTGTGACCGCAGAGTATCGGTGCTGCTGCAGCATATGGTGCTTTCGCACCACGGCGAGCCGGAGTTTGGCGCAGCTGTAAGACCGATGTTTATAGAGGCTGAAGTGCTGTCTGAACTTGACCTTATGGATTCTCGTATTTATGAAATGCGCGAGGCGGTACAGGGTGCTAATCCCAACGATTTTTCGGGTCGTGTATGGGCGCTTGATAACCGCAAATTGTTTAATCACTCAAGAACCGATTTGGATAAAAATCCCAAATTGTTTTAAAATTTGAAAGGAAGTAAAATAATGAAAATTACAAAAGATATGATAGTAGGCGAGGTTTTAGACATTGATAATGGCGCTGCAAAATACTTTTTTGAGATTGGTATGCACTGCCTTGGCTGTCCGGCTTCTCGTGGCGAAACTATAGAACAGGCTTGTTCTGTTCACGGCGCCGACGTTGATCAGCTTATAGAAAAGCTTAACGCATATTTTGCAGATAAATAATGTTAGAGTTAAGCAAACGACTATCGTTTATAGCAGGGCTTGTAAATGAGGGCAGTAGCGTCTGTGATGTGGGAACAGATCACGGTTATCTGCCCGCGTTTTTATATCTGTCACACAGGTGCAAAAGTGTTATTGCTACCGATATAAACGAAAAACCACTACTGTCAGCGCGTGAAAATCTTGAAAAATTGGGTGTCGACGGCGTGCGGCTTGTTTTATGTGACGGACTTTCTGGTGTTGAGAAAGAAAACATCGATACCGTAATAATTGCAGGAATGGGCGGCGAGGTTATAAGTGGAATTATTGACCGTGCTAAGTTTTTGCGCAATAGCGAAGTGATGCTTATATTACAGCCTACTACAGCCGCAAAGGAACTGCGAATGTATCTATCGAAAAACGGTTTTAAAGTAGAACGTGAACAGGCAATAAGAGAAAACAAAAAAATATATTCGGTAATGCAGGTGCGTTTCACAGGCAAGCCATATAAACTAACTGACATACAAACGTTAATTGGAATATTAAAGCCCAATAATGATGATGCGTGTGAATACATTAAAAAACAATGCTGTATAGCGAAAAAATGCTGTGACCAATTAAAAATGTCGGAGCACAAACAAGACGAATACAATTATTACTTAAATATAAGTAACGATTTAAAGAAAATTTTAGGAGGAAAAAATGGCTTTTGACGGCGGATTTTTACATACCGTGACACGCGAACTACAACAAGCGGTAGATTGTCACGTAGAAAAAATCTATCAACCTGCACGTGATGTGCTGGTTTTGTCTTTGCGCAAAAAAGGCTTTGCCAAAAGGCTGGTGCTTAGCGCTGCATCTGGTACTGCGCGTGTGCATTTTACCGAGCAAAAGTACGAAAACCCAAACACACCTCCTATGTTTTGTATGCTTGCGCGCAAGATTTTTTCTTCTTCACGAATTACGGCGATTACACAAAGGGGTCTTGAGCGTGTAATAGAATTTACATTCGATACCGCTAATGAAATGGGTGACCGCATATCGCCTAAAATTATTTGTGAGCTTATTGGCAATAGCAGTAATATTGTTTTGGTGGGCGAAGACGGTAAAATTTATGATGCCGTTCATCGAAGTGATATTGAGGCCGAGCGGCTTATTGTATCGGGCGCTACATATCGTTATCCCGATATGCAAAACAAGGTAAATATACTAAACTGCGATATTTTAAGTACTGCAAACAAAATTTTAGAATTCAAGTCGCAGGACTTAGCCTCGGCATTTCTTCAAACATTACAGGGCATATCACCGCTTGTTTGCCGTGAGCTCCAATGCCAATCGGCAGACGGCTCACTCGCTAATATAACAAACACTCTGCAAAAACTAAAAGACTCACTTTTTGAAAGTAAATTTAATATGATTTGTAATGCAGATGGTACACCTGTGGATTTTTGCTATATCCCAATTACTCAGTACGGAAGTCTTTATAACACAAAGCATTTTGACTCGCCGTCAGCACTATTAGATGCTTTCTACTTTGAGCGTGAAAATTCTGCTCGCATACGCAAGGCGTCGGCCGATATTACAAAGCTGTTATCAAATTTAATAACCCGTGCCGTTAGGCGAATGGAAATACGCCAAAAAGAACTTGCCCAAAATCGTAACCGCGAAGACCTAAGAATAAACGGCGAGCTTATAAAAGCCAACATATATGCAATACAGCAGGGTAGCGCTGTTGCGCGTGTACAAAATTATTACAGCGAAAATTTAAGTGAGGTTGAAATACCGCTTGACCCTGCGCTTACACCACAGCAAAATGCGGCAAAGTATTTTAAGGACTATAAAAAAAGCTGTGGCGCTGTACAGTCGCTAAGCGTGCTTATTGAAAAAGATAAACAAGAAATAGAATATCTTGAATCGGTAAATGAAAGCCTATCGCGTTGTAAAACACTTGCCGATATTTCAGAAATTCGAGAGGAATTGTCTATTAGCGGATACGTAAAACAAACGGCTAAAAAACAGCCCCGTAAAAACACACAAACCGAGCCTAATGAATATAAATCGGCCGAAGGCTACCGCATACTTGTGGGTAAAAATAATATACAAAACGATTATATTACCTGTACGCTTGCCTCTAAGGGCGATATGTGGTTTCATACCAAAAACATTCACGGTACGCACGTGGTGGTGCTGTGTGGCGGCCAGCCTTTAAGCCAAGAAACAATTATGTTTGCGGCATCTCTTGCGGCAAAAAATTCAAAAGCGGCAGAGTCTAGCAACGTGCCGGTAGATTACACGCCAATTAAATATGTAAAAAAGCCAAACGGCGCCAAGGCGGGTATGGTAATTTACACAACAAATAAAACGGTATTTGTTAACCCCTATACCGAGGAGGAAAACAAGTGAAAATTGGTATATCAACCTCATGTCTTTACCCAATGTATACCGAGCAGTCTTTTAAAACTATTGCGCAAAATGGTGTAGCTCTTACCGAAATATTTTTTAACGCTAATATAGAATTACAGCCTCCGTTTATAGAGCAGCTTGTGCAAATTAAGAACGAATACGGTATAGCGGTATCGAGTATTCATCCTACAATGTCACTCGCCGAATCGTTTATGCTTTTTTCAAACTATGAACGTCGATTTAATGAGGGGCTTGATATGTATAAGCGTTACGCAGAAATCGCTGCAGCGCTTGGTGCAAAATATATTATTATGCACGGCGGTAAGCCAAATGGTACTATGGATAACTACGGTTATTTTGACCGGTTCGCCAGCGTTGCTAAGGCAGTACATCAAAACGGCGCTACGCTGCTGCAGGAAAATGTTGTAAAGTTTAGGGCTGGTGACCTTGAAGCGCTTAAAAATATGTCGAATTATCTGGGTGATAACGTAGGCTTTTGCCTTGATGTAAAGCAAAGTATACGTGGCGGGTATTCTCCCTATGATGTGTTAAAACTTTTAGGCGGCAAGATAAAGCACCTACATCTTAGCGACAGCAACCAACAAAATGATTGTATGCTACCTTTTAAAGGTAACTTCGATTTTAAGCGCTTTTTTGATACGGCAAAGCAGTGCGGTTATACGGGTGATGCTGTAATAGAGGTTTACCGAAACGCTTTTGTAGAAGCAAAAGAGTTGTTTGATGCGCACAAAAATTTATTAAAACAAATAAAATAAAAATATTTTTAAAATTTTCAAAAAAAGTGTTGACAAATTAAGCTTGTTGTTGTATAATCACTTTTGCCGCTTGAGAAAGGCGGCAAAACAAAAGTTGGTGTTGATTGCGGTGAGGGTCCACCTGTTCCCATACCGAACACAGAAGTTAAGCTCACTTGCGCTGAAAATACTTGGCGGGCAGCTGCCTGGGAAAATAAGTAAGTCGGATCGTAGCCATGTCGTTCTGTGAGCCAAGGAGTTGGAGAGATATTTTGTCTTCCTAAGACCGCTTG
>JAZNSJ010000112.1:0-4406 GCA_045591155.1 Acutalibacteraceae bacterium
CCGTGATGACGCTGGTAAGTTCCTTACAGCTTACTACGACAGCAAGATTTATGAAAACGATCCATTTGCTAAGCTCGACCAGAACGGTGTAGGCAAGCTTATGGATATGGCTGTTACTCTTGGTAAAAAGGTTCGTCCTACTATGCACTGCGGTATCTGCGGTGAGCACGGCGGCGACCCTGTATCTGTAGAGTTCTGCCACAAGATTGGTCTTGACTATGTATCATGCTCACCTTTCCGTGTGCCGATCGCCCGTCTTGCTGCTGCTCAGGCTGCTATAAAAGAAAGCAAGTAATTGCTGACTTTATAAAACAAAACTATCCGTCCGAATTTTTTCGGGCGGATTTTTTAATATAATAATATTAATGGTGCAATAAACCAAGAGCACAATATATTGTATATTTTAGTAAATTTTATCAAAATATAGTTGAAATTGTATAAATTTATGTTATAATGGACCTGTACCAAAAATTTTTAAGGGAGGAAAAACCTTTGGACAAATTTTTTAAAATCAAGGAACGCGGGTCAACTGTTAAAACCGAAATAATCGCTGGTCTTACAACATTTTTTGCAATGGCTTATATTATTGTTGTAAATCCAAATCAAATTGTTGGTTTTAGTTTTGATGTGCCAGGTGTTCCTACAATCTGGAATGCGGTTTATATCGCATCAATCCTTGCTGCCGTTATCGGCACATTGCTTTTCGCATTTTATGCAAAACTTCCTTTTGCTCAGGCATGCGGTATGGGTCTTAATTCCTTTTTCTTTACCTCGTTCATACTTCCGCAAATTATTGCGGGCGGCGATGTAATAAAAGGATATCAAGCAGGTTTGGTAATTATTTTAATCTCTGGTCTTGTTTTCCTGCTGTTATCTGCAACTGGTGCGCGCAGTTACATAGCAAAGGCAATGCCCAACTGCATTAAAAAAGCTATTCCCGCTGGTATTGGCTTGTTTATTGCATTTATCGGTTTTCAAAACGTTGGTATTATTCAAGACAACCAGTACACTTTGGTTCAGTTTGTAAAAATCAATGGTGCTAAATGGCTTGATATTGCTCCCGCAATTGTAGCTTTGCTCGGCTTTATTATAATTGCGGTACTTACTAAACTTAAGGTTAAAGGTTCTGTTCTTTTAGGAATCTTGGCAACAACTGTTATTTACTATTTATCAGTATGGCAATTACCAAGCTTTGATATGAGTTCAATCACCGAACCTTTCAAAGATTTTGCAAATATTGGTATAACCGCTGTATTTACTCCTGATTCCTGGAAAAACGCCTTCTCGGGCGAAATGATTGGTAGCATTTTCTCGGTTATTATGCTTATCATTACATTCTGCTTGGTAGATATGTTTGATACTATCGGTACACTTTATGGTGCTGCTTCAGAGGCTGATATGCTAGATGAAAATGGTGACCCTATCGAAATTGACAAATCAATGGCTTGTGACTCTATAGCAACTGTTAGTGGTGCTATATGCGGTACATCAACCGTAACAACATTCGTTGAATGTGCTTCAGGTGTTGCTGCCGGCGGTAGAACAGGTCTTACAAGTTTGGTTACTTCACTTTGCTTTATAGTTTGCCTATTCCTATCCCCCGTTGCAAGCATCATTCCTGCAGCTGCTACTGCGCCTGCACTTATCTTTGTTGGTGTATTAATGCTTAAAAACTTCTCAAAGGTTGATATGGAAGATATGAGAAGCGCAGTTCCTGCATTTTTAACACTTGTTATGATGCCACTTACCTATTCAATTGCCAATGGTATTGGTATTGGCTCTATCTCTTACGTTATAATTTCATTATTTACAGGTAAATATACAAAGAAAGATATTGCTGTTACAGTAATTGCTATACTGTTTGTATGTAAATTTGTTTTTGGTGCAATCTAAAAAACATTCTCTTAATCCCCACTGAGTTATCGGTGGGCACATTTTAACGCTTTATTTATTTTAAAAAATATGATATATAAAAAAATTATGTCGAAAGAAAATGTAATTATTTTAATCATAGGTGCATATTTACTTTTTGATTTTTATATGATAAAATAAATTAGTAAACTGTACGACAAACGGATTTTTAAGGTGGTAACAATGAATTTACATAAAAAGAAAATGATTGCGCCAATTATAATTACAGTAATAACAATAATTTATTATGTTGTTTACTTTGGCTTCTTAATTTCACTACTGAGTGGCATTTTGAAATACGTTTTGGGTATTATTCCTATTGCGTTTTCTGCAGTTGCGGTCAAAGTTTGCATAGAAAGAATTAATGAAATAAAGAAAGGTGAAGAAGATGATCTTAGTAAATACTGATTACATCACTGGAAAAGAATTTGAAACACTTACACTTGTAAAGGGAAGCACAATTCAATCTAAAAACATTGGCAAAGATATTACACAAAGTTTTAAAACATTGGTTGGCGGTGAACTTAAAGCCTACAACGAAATGATGAACGAAGCCCGTGCCCTTGCTACAAAAAGAATGGTTGCCGAAGCCGAAACTTTGGGTGCAGATGCTATTGTAAACATTCGTTATGCTTCTTCTGCAATTATGCAAGGCGCTGCAGAGGTAATAGTTTACGGTACCGCAGTTAAATTTATTAACAAATAAATGCAAATCTTTAGGAGCAATGCATGAAAATTACAGGCGCTATTTTTGACTTTGACGGTACATTGTTTGATTCAATGCCGGTATGGAAAGGGTTAAAATTCGAGTTTTTTGAAAGCATTGGTATTAATCTTACCGAGCAAGATAAAAAAGATTTTAGTGGCCTTTTTTTAATGGATGCCCTTCCCCTTGCAAAACAACGATTTAATTTAAAATACAGCATAGAAGATTTGTACACCATGTTTTGGAAACTGCTAAGCCAAAAATATCTTGAAAAGGCAATACCAAAAAATGATATTATTCCTTTTCTTGAAAAATTAAAAACAAAGGGCGTAAAAATGGGTATTGCCACCGCTACTGGTGAAGCGGCATTAATTCCTTTACTTAAAAAATATAATATGTTACAATATTTTTCTTCAATATACAGCACATACACAGTAGGTGCGCACAAGAGCGAGTCTAAAGTATATGACGTAGTACGCGCTGAACTTTCTGTAGATAAACGCTTTACTTGGGTTTTTGAAGACGCTTTATACGCTGCAAAAACCGCAAAACAGAATGGTTATAATGTTGTAGGTATTTTTGATTCAAGCGAACAAAAAGCAAAAGAATTAAAAGAAATTGCAGATATTTATATATACAATTATTGTGAAATAAATTTGTAAGTAGATTTAATATGTATACTATATACGTTAAGTTCGAATGTTTACCGCAAAAACGTGAAGCGTTTATTAAAAAGGTAAAGGAAACAGGTGTTTTAGATGCTATACGCGCCGAAAATGGCTGTTTTAGATATGACTATTATCTATCTGAAAAAGATGATAACGAGCTCTTGCTAATTGAACAATGGGAAAGCAAACAGCACCAACAAATACATCTAGAACAACCCCATATGGTAAAGTTACGTGAATTTAAGGGCGACTATATTACAAATACTGTTTTAGGAGAAATTGAGCTTAAATAACATATAACCACCAACGAAAATTTCGTTGGTGGTTATTATTAAATTATATATATTTTTTTATATCTACAATTTTTTCGGCAATATAGGTAGCGCCTGCGTTTTCAAGTTCGGCGCGGTTACCATAACCAAATAAAACACCTATAGAATCAATACCGTTTTGGTTAGCGCCATCAATATCGTGATGTCGGTCGCCCACCATTACAGCAGTCGCTATATCTGTAACACCCAAATTTTTAAGGGTATATGCTACAACATCGGCTTTTTTTGATCGTGTTTCATCCATAGTTGCCGCACCAATAAAATCAAAGTATTGTGTTAGGTTAAAATGATCTAAAATACGTGTGGCATATTGTTCAGGCTTTGATGTAGCAAGAGCAATTTTTCGGCCTGTTTTTTTAATATCACTCAATAATATTGGAATACCTTCAAACAATCGGTTTTCAAAAATACCTGTAACGCTAAAATATTCTCGGTAATATTCAACCGCTCTTAGTCCGTCTTCATAATCCATACCGTAATATTTCATAAATGAATCAATAAGTGGCGGACCAATAAAATTGTATAGCTCGGTTTTATCGTGCACTTGGATATTAAATTTATTTAGAGCGTATGCTACCGAATTTGTAATACCCTCGCCTGGATCAGTAAGCGTTCCATCTAAATCAAAAAGAATATAATCATACATATAATCACCATTAGCATTTTATCATAAACATAAATTAAAAACAATATATAAAAACACCTATTACAAACAGCTGCAGACGTTGCCGGATTTAGAAAATCCCCAGGAAGATTCGTTGCGGATTGCACAGAATCTGGCTAAAGACT
>JAZNSJ010000113.1:0-2084 GCA_045591155.1 Acutalibacteraceae bacterium
GTTTCGATATACTATAGTCATTATAACATTTTTAGTGCTTTTTCTCAATCAATTTTACTGTAATGCGGTCATTGTCATTTACAGCAATTTAAACTGATTTTTTTGAAACTCCAATAATCCTTCATCACGCATTTTGCACAATTCGTTGGACATAGCGCTTCGGTCAACCGATAAGAAATCGGCAAGCTGTTGGCGGTTAAACGGAATAGTGAAGCTTGCGCTGTTTTGCTTTTTGGCTTGTTCTGACAAATAAGAAATCAGTTTTTCACGTGTTGTGCGTTTCGACATGTGACCCAGCTTTTGCACAAGTTTTCGATTTTTTTCAGAGATTGCAAAAAACATATTTTGAACAACCATAGCGTGAAAACGGCAAGCAGTAGGACAGGTTGTAATAATTCTCTTCACATCAAAAAATATAACTGTGCTGTCCTCAATAGCAACCACGTCATTAAGCAAAGCACCGCTTTCAGGAGCAACATAAGCCTCACCGAACATTTCTCCTACTGCTATCTGACCTAAAATACTGCGGTTACCCCAATAATCATCCTTTTGTATGTGAAGATTACCCTCTACCAAGACAACAATATCACTCAAACGCTCTCCCTGACGGAGTACATATTCGCCTTTTTTATAACTATTAAGTCGTGCGCCCAAACAAGAAAGCATTGAGGTTATTTCATTATCGCCCACACCAGCAAACATTTGCGTTCTTTTTAAAATAGGAATATATTTTTTCATAAAAACTCTTTTCCGTTGTAAAAACAACCGATTTGTTTTATTTAGTATACTATAATTAGATTGCAAAATCAAGAGAGGAGAACTTTTATGATTAGAAAAATTATTAAAATAGATGAAGCAAAATGCAATGGTTGTGGCGCATGTGCCGCCGCTTGTCACGAAGGCGCTATTGAAATGATAGACGGCAAAGCGAAACTTACACGCGAGGATTATTGTGACGGTCTCGGAGATTGTCTTCCTGCTTGTCCTACGGGGGCTATTACTTTTGAAGAAAGAGAAGCACCTGCTTATGATGAAGCCGCCGTTCTTGCGGCAAAGCAAGAGAAAACTCCGCTTCCTTGCGGTTGCCCCGGCACCAATTCTAAAACCATTAGCAGAGATAATTACGATTCGGGCGGTGTTCCCGCGCCTGTCAACAGTCAACTTTCACAGTGGCCTGTGCAGATAAAGCTTGTGCCCGTAAACGCACCATATTTTGACGGCGCAAAATTGCTTGTTGCGGCGGACTGTACAGCCTTTGCATACGGCAATTTCCATAATGAGTTTATCCGAAATCACATAACGCTTATCGGTTGCCCAAAGCTTGATAACGTTGATTATACCGAAAAGCTTACTGCTATTATTGCAAATAATGATATTAAGAGTGTTACGGTTGTGCGTATGGAAGTGCCTTGTTGCGGTGGCATTGAATACGCCGTAAAACAAGCCTTGCAAACAAGCGGTAAGTTTATACCATGGAGAGTTGTTACAATCTCTACTGACGGAAAAATAATAGATTAACTAGGAGATATGTTTATAATTTCCTTTCCTTGTTTTATAGCATAGTCGAGGGCGATTTTGGTGCCGCTTTTTCGAGAGGTTGGAGCCTCTTGTTCGTTGTAATAAACGATGCAAAAGTGGCTATTGTTTATCATTTCGTAGTTGCGTTCCACGTAGGCGACTCTGCCAGAGCCGATGATATGCTTAGGATAATATGTGTCCTCGTAAGCTTCCAACAAATAGTTTTATAGTGTTCACTAATATCCGAATATTCTGCCCGTACATAGATTCGCTTTATGTGCGGGTATTTTTCTTTAATTTCGGTCACAAGTTTTAGGCATAAACTGTTAAATCGGCTCTTGCTCCCGAAAAGAAAAGTATCTGCTTTTTTATCCGCAATTAGTTTCTCGATAATCTCAACAAGTTTTGATTTTAATTCCTTGGTTTCGTTAATAGTTCTATGACCGAAAAAGCAACAAGTATTTTCTTTCATAATCTTCTCCTTAAATTCCTCAGATATACTGTATATCTATTTTTAACATTGTAACACATAATACATCTAAAATAAATATACAATATATTTATTA
>JAZNSJ010000114.1:0-2803 GCA_045591155.1 Acutalibacteraceae bacterium
AGGCGCTGTTGGTGCTATTAGTGAGTATACACTCCCCTGTGTTGTAATAGATATGGGCACAGCATCTACAATAAGCGTAATTGACCGAAACGGTGCCTATCTGGGTGGTGTAATTTCTGCAGGTGTGCGCCTTACCTTAAAAGCACTTTGTGAAAACACATCATTACTTCCGTCAATTGATATTTCGGCACCAAAATCGGTTATTGGAACCAATACCGTTGACTGTATGAAATCAGGTCTTATATACGGTACTGCTGCTATGCTTGATGGTCTACTTGATAAAATTTGTGTTGAACTTGGTGAAATGCCAACAGTTGTCGCTACAGGTGGGTTATCGCAAGAAATAATTACACATTGCAGTAATGAAATTATTTATAACCCAAACCTACTTCTTGACGGACTACGTGAAATATACGAAAAAAACAGATAATTAGAGGTGTTTTTATGCTACAGCAAGAACTTTTAAATCGCAACCTACCACCACTTAAATCACGCAATGAAATGATTGAAATAATGCAGCGTGAAGTATATGGTTATTTGCCAAAAAATAATTTTAAATGGTCGGTATCTAACGAACAAATTATTGAACGACGTTTTGATAAAGGCACTGTAGTTTTATCAAGCGTAGATTTCACACTAACAAATAAAAACGGCAGCCACACCTTCCCTGTTTACCGATTACTTCATCAAGATGGTAAAAAACACCCTGTCATTATTTGTATTAATATTGACGAGCGTGTTCCCGATAAATACTTCCCTATAGAAGAATTGGCCGAAAGCGAATATGACATTATAACCTACTGTTACAATCATATTACAAGCGATGATGGTGATTTTTCTACAGGTATAGCACCACTTGTGTTCCCAAACGGCAGAAATACTGACACCGACTGTGGTAAAATTGGCCTTTGGGGCTTTACAAATATGCGCGTTCTTGATTACGTTCTTACATTAGACGGCACCGATAATAAAAACATAGCTATTCTTGGCCACTCACGACTTGGAAAAACCGCTCTTTTCACAGGTATGATGGATGAGCGTTTTAGTTTTGTATTTTCTAATAATGCAGGTTGCGCAGGTGATGCTATTGCTCGTGGTGGTTCAGGTCTTCCTGACGAAAACGGTAATTTTGCTTTAGAAAATCAATACCGTGGTGAAACAATTGAGGTTATAACACGTGTGTTCCCTTACTGGTTCTGTGAAAATTATAAAAAATACGCAACACAAGGCTATGGCACCGATTTTGATCAACACTATATTTTGGCAAGTATTGCACCGCGTAATGTATGTGTAAACGCCGCAGAACTCGACTTTTGGGCTGACCAAAAGAGTGAACAGCTTTGTTGTTTAGCGGCGGCGAATGCTTGGAAAAATGTTGGACTTTGCGGTATGCAGGATTGCGACCATTTCCTTACAAGTGGAGAAGCATTGCTTGACGGTAATGTTGGTTTTTTTATGGCACCAACAATGCACTTTTTATCACGACACGCATGGAATAACTTTATGGAATTTATGCGCAGACACTTGAACAAATAATTGTTGGACATAACTGAAATATTTTCAGTAATATATAATGTCAAAAATTTATGAACTGCACCATATTGGGCAGTATCGGAGGTAATTTTTATGTCAAACAAAAAAAATCAGCAAATTCAAAAACTTGTACTTGGCGCTATTATGACTGGTCTTGTAATTATATTACAACTAATTGGTAGCGCTACAACATTTTTTGGGCCTTTCTCTACGGCGGTAGCATTAATACCAATTGTATTAGGCGCTGCTATGTGCGGCACTGCAGTTGGTGCATGGCTTGGCTTTGTTTTTGGTATGGTAGTAATACTATCTGGTGGAGCGGCATTGTTTTTCGCATTTGATGTGCCGGGTACCATTATAACAGTACTACTTAAAGGCACATTGTGTGGACTCGCAGCAGGTATTGTATATAATGTAGTATCAAAATTTAATAAATACCTTGCTGTATTTGCCGCGGCAATTATATGCCCAATTGTTAATACTGGTGTATTTTTATTGGGTTGCTATGTGTTCTTTATGGATAGCGCAACCGAAATAGCTACAACTATCGGTTTGAGTTTTTCCGGTATGGCAGTATTTTGGGCTCTTGCAATGGGTAATTTTGCTTTAGAAATTATTTCAAATGCAGTTTTATCTCCCGTTATAGTTAGAGTTTTGAATTATAATAAAAATAAATAATCCAACCATACCGCTCATTTGCTTAAAATGGGCGGTTATTTTAGTGCAAGATTACCACATTTTTGATTTTAGTTCATATTTTTATTAAAAAATTGCTTAAAATTACATTTTTTGTAAAAAAACACTTTATTTTTTAAAAGTTTTTTGATATAATCAATTGGATACCATAGATATATGGGTATACTTAGTAAAAAATGGATTATAAATCCATAAAATTTTAGGAGGTTGATTCGTAATGAGTCACAAGTATGTTTACCTTTTTAGCGAAGGCGACGCATCAATGCGCGAGCTTCTTGGCGGTAAAGGTGCTAACCTTGCAGAAATGACCAAAATTGGTCTTCCTGTTCCACAAGGTTTCACTGTTTCTACCGAGGCTTGCACACAGTACTATGAAGATGGTAGAAAGATTAACGATGAAATCCAGGCACAGATTATGGAATACATCGTTAAAATGGAAGGTGTTACCGGCAAAAAGTTTGGCGACAAAGAAAATCCATTGCTCGTTTCTGTTCGTTCAGGTGCACGCGCTTCTATGCCTGGTATGATGGATACCATTCTTAACCTTGGTCTTAACGAAGACGTTGTTGAAACA
>JAZNSJ010000115.1:0-10103 GCA_045591155.1 Acutalibacteraceae bacterium
CTGCAGCCTTTTTGAAAGGAGCATTGGGGAAAGGCCAAAGTGTTATAGGACGGATAAGACCAACCTTTATTCCCTGTGCTCTTGCCTCGTTAATTGCATTTTTAGCAACACGAGCAGCAATACCGAAAGCGGCAATACAAATCTCGGCATCGTCCATCATATATTCTTCATACATTACTTCGTTTTCTTCTACTATCTTGTAACGGTCATAACGCTCAACAACAAGAGCTTCGAGCTCGTCAGGATTGAGGAAAAGTGAAGTAATAATGTTATGGTCGCGTTCCATTTTTGTACCTGTAGTAGCCCATGGCTTATCTACGGTTTCTTTTTTCTCGTAATCAAGAGAAACAGGCTCCATCATTTGACCCATTGTGCCGTCGGCCAAAATCATAGTAGGCATACGGTATTTATCGGCAAGGTCAAAGCCTTTTACTGTAAGGTCAGCCATTTCTTGAACCGAAGAAGGAGCGAGAACGATCATTTTAAAGTCACCGTGGCCGCCACCCTTTGTTGCTTGGAAATAGTCTGCCTGACTTGGCTGAATACCGCCAAGACCTGGACCGCCACGTTGTACATTTACAATAACAGCTGGAAGATCGGAACCTGCAAGGTAAGAAAGACCTTCGCTTTTGAGTGATATACCAGGGCTTGATGATGATGTCATTACACGCTTACCGGTACTTGCTACGCCATAAACCATATTAATAGCGGCAACTTCACTTTCGGCCTGCAAAAAGCATCCGCCGATTTTTGGCATTCTTTTTGCCATATATGCTGCAACCTCGGTCTGAGGTGTGATAGGATAACCAAAATAGTGCATACATCCAGCCTTTATAGCGGCTTCAGCAATAGCTTCATTACCCTTCATCAAAATTTTATCTGCCATTTTGTTCACTTACCTTTCTACCTTGATAATGCAATCGGGGCACATCATAGCGCAGGCTGCACAACCAACACAAGCTGACTCGTCGGTTATTTCTGCAGGGTGATAGCCCTTTTGGTTAATTTTGTCGCCCGCTAGTTTAATAAGGCCTTTAGGGCATGCATCAATACACAGTCCGCAGCCTTTGCACTTGTCGGTTTTAAAGGTTAATTTTGCCATATTCATTATCTCCTTTAAATTGGCTTTGCCTGAAGTGTCATTGGTAATAAATTATCAATTTGGCCTTTTAACTCGTCGTAAAGGTCAGCCTTTACGGTGGTCATAACAATAGGAAGACCTGATTGTTTTGACACTTCTTTAGCGTAGTCCATAGAATTTATAACATTTTGTGCGGTGGTTTCTTCACCAATATTAGAGTTGTTTACAAGACCTGTAAAGCGCAGCCCGCAAGCTGTTTCTATCTCACGCATAACCTCGAGCGTTGACTCGGCGTCGAGGGTGAGGGGACGGTACCCGTTTATAACCATAAGCATATCAAAATTATTCTCACGCTTTATTTCGGGGACCAAGCGCCCCAGCGCATAAGCACCGCGGTCATCACCGCCAACGTCTATAACAGCGGTAAGATTTTTGTCGGTTGTAAGGCGGTACATATCGGCAGGAAGAGCAGGAATATCAACGTTTGTGTTAGCATATTCCGAGCAAATAAGCTCTATGCCATACTTTTTAAAGTCTTGTTGGCTATCCTTGGTACGAAAATAGGGATTTACTATATCAAGGTCAGCCACAACCAAATTATTATACTGCTCTTTTAAATAAAATGCAAGATTTACAGCAACATTTGTTTTGCCACTGCCGTAATGCCCGCAAAGCAGTGTAAGTCTTTTAAAATCTTTCATAAAATCACTTTTATAACTTGTTACGTTGTATTTTACCGCTAACGGTTTTGGGTAGGCTGTCACGGAATACAACAATACGTGGATATTTATAAGGTGCGGTATGCTTTTTAACATACTCTTGGATTTCTTTCTTTAATTCTTCGGTAGGCTCGGTGCCGTCTACAAGTACAATACTTGCCTTTACAACCTGACCGCGAACCTCATCAGGAGCGGCGGAAACACCACACTCAAGAACGTAGGGAAGTTCCATAATAACATTTTCAATTTCAAATGGTCCAATACGGTAGCCCGATGACTTAATAACATCATCAACACGACCAACATACCAATAGAAACCGTCTTCATCGCGCCAAGCGGTATCGCCTGTGTGATAGTAACCATCGTACCAAACCTCGTCGGTTTTTTCTTGGTCGTTGTAATAACCTGTAAATAGACCACAGGGTGCGCCATTAGCTACATTTACAACAATTTCACCAACCTCACCGTCGGCAACGTCGTTACCGTTGGGGTCAACAATATGTACGTCATAAATAGGCGCGGGTTTACCCATAGAACCGATTTTATGAGAAGCACCAACCATATTGCCAATAATCATAGTACTCTCGGTTTGGCCAAAGCCTTCGATTATTTGAAGACCTGTTGCCTTTTCAAATTGTCGGTAAACCTCGGGGTTAAGTGCTTCACCCGCAGTGGTCATATGCTGAACGCTAGAGAAATCGTATTTTGAAATATCTTGTTTTACCATCATACGAAGCATAGTAGGTAGTGCGCAGAAGGTGGTTATCTTGTGTGCAGCAAACATAGGAAGAATGTCAGCGGCATCAAAACGGTCAAAGTCATAAACAAATGTTGCGGCTTCGCACAACCACTGGCCGTAAAGCTTACCCCACATTGCCTTTGCCCAACCTGTATCTGATATGGTAAAGTGTAATCCGTCGGGGTCAACGTTGTGCCAGTATTTTGCTGTATGGAAATGACCAAGTGGATATTTGTGATTATGAGCGGCAATTTTTGGATAGCCTGTAGTACCCGATGTAAAGAACATAAGCATCAAATCGTCGCCGCAAGGGGACTCCTCGGTGCGTTCAAACTTGGTACTAAAGAGGGTGTATTCCTCATCAAAACTGCGCCAACCGTAACGAGTGCCGTTTACTATAAGCTTATGCTTTAAGGTTTCGCACTTTTGGGCGGCAATATCTACTTGGCTTGCGGTATCACCGTCAGCGGTACAAACAACCGCTGTTACACCTGCCGCATTAAAGCGGTATTCAAAGTCGTGAACAAGCAACTGGTTTGTTGCTGGAATTGCAATAGCACCAAGCTTGTTAAGTGCTAGCATACAGAACCAGAACTGGTAATGTCTTTTTAGCACGAGCATTACGCGGTCACCTTTTTTAATACCCATAGATTTAAAGTAATTAGCAACCTGATTGGATGCTTTTTTCATATCTTTAAAGGTAAATCGGCGCTCGGTTTTGTCTTTAGATATATGTAACATTGCAAGTTTTTCGGGATCGCGCTCGGCAAGAGCATCAACCAAGTCGAATGCAAAGTTAAACTTTTCGGTATTTTTAAATGTAATAGATGTAGGCGTGCCGTTTTCATCTTTAACGGTATCAATGTAATTACGATAAATACGGTCTTTCTTATCACGCTCAGAAACGCGATTATCAGCAATTTTTACTGTAGTTTCAAGCTCGGGAATTGGCTCACCTGTGGGGTTAAGAACAATAGCGTAAAACTTACAGTCTCTGCCGTTTACGGCAATCATACCGTGTGGTGTGTCACTGTCAAAGTAGATGCTATCTCCTGGCCCTAAAACCTCGCGATGCTCACCAACCTGAACCATAAGGTTACCTTCAATTACAATGTCACATTCCTGACCTGCGTGGGTGGTAAGCTCAATATCTCGTGCTTGTGCCGATTCATCATAAACGCTGTTTACAAAAAGTGGCTCGGCAATTCTATCACGGAAAGCGTACGCTAGGTTATAATATGTCATACCGTGTGCCTGAGACACCTTTTGACCGCCGCCGGCACGGGTTATAGTATAGCCTGCAAGCTTAGGCCTGTAACCCTCGATAATATCGGTAACGTTTACGTTAAGTGCTAAAGCGCAACGGTAAATAAAGGCAAAGTTAAGGTCACTTTTCCCCGATTCACACTCTATGTATTCAGCCTCGCTAACGTCGGTTTTAAGAGCCATATCAGCTGTAGTAAGACCTTCGAGTTCACGAAGCTCTCTAATACGGCTTGCCATTTCTTGAATTTTGTAGTCTAGTGCGGTAATTTGTTCCATAATTTACAAATCCTTCCTATTGGGACTTAAAAAGCACTCGCCCCAAAGTTATGACTTTGAGACGAGCGCTATAAATTTAGTCACCCGCGGTACCACTCAAATTGCAGCCTTATGGCTACCACTCTCGGAATCTAACAATTCCTATGCCTTTACGCAGCAATCACGGGAAGATTCTACTCGTTTTGCAACTTTCTTTCTTCCAACTCGGAAGCTACAAACATAAACCCGCTTTTAATAACTCTCACCAACCGTTATCTCTCTAAAAAAAGCCTTGGGATATGCCCTCTTCGTCAAAGTCTTTTTAAATTTATGATAGTATATCACAACTTAAATGTTTTGTCAATATTTTAAATTCAAATCTTATAGCTTATTTCTTTGTATTTTACCGCTTATGGTTTTTGGTAATTCGTCGCGGAATACTACAAGACGTGGATATTTGTAAGGAGCGGTATGTGTTTTAACATACTGCTGAATTTCCTTTTTAAGCTCTTCGCTCGGCTCGGTGCCCTTAGTAAGCACAATGCTCGCTTTTACAATTTGACCTCTTACCTCATCGGGAGCGGCTGAAACACCACACTCGAGAACGTAGGGAAGTTCCATAATAACGCTTTCTATCTCGAACGGTCCAATGCGGTAGCCCGAAGACTTGATTACGTCATCAATACGGCTTACGTACCAGAAATAGCCATCCTCATCACGCCAAGCGGTATCGCCTGTGTGGTACATACCGTCGTGCCATGCTTCATTGGTTTTTTCGTCGTCAAGATAATATTCTTTAAAAAGACCACAAGGTACACCATCTTTTGTATGAACAACGATTTCACCAACCTCACCATCGGCCACAGGGTTACCGTCAAGGTCAACGATATCAACGTCATATTGGGGAGAAGCCTTACCCATAGCACCAATCTTTGGTGTAGTTCCACGCAGATTTGCGATGGTAAGTGTGGTTTCGGTTTGACCGAAGCCTTCCATAATCTGAAGGCCTGTTGCTTTTTCAAATTGCTTGAACACTTCGGGATTAAGCGCTTCGCCTGCGGTTGTCATATGATGGATAGATGATAAATCGTAGTTTGACAAGTCTTCTTTTATAAGCATACGAAGCATTGTTGGCGGCGCGCAGAAGGTTGTGATGCCGTACTTTGCAAACATAGGTAATATGTCTGCCGCATCAAAGCGGTCAAAGTCGTATACAAACACAGCACCTTCGCAAAGCCATTGACCGTAAAGTTTGCCCCAGAGTGATTTGCCCCAACCGGTATCAGAGATGGTAAGGTGAAGTCCGTCACGCTCGCAGCAGTGCCAGTATTTTGCGGTTACAAAGTGACCTAAAGCATAGGTATGTGCGTGAGCCGCCATTTTGGGATTTCCCGTAGTACCTGAGGTAAAGAACATAAGCGCTGCTTCATTGCCTGCTGGTGCATCTTCGGGACGGTCAAATTTACCCGAGAACAATTTATATTCACTATCAAAATCGTGCCAGCCTTCACGAGAACCGCCAACCATAATGAGTTGTTCTACACAGTCACAGTTTTTAGCGGCTCTTTCAGCAATTTCTGCGGTGTCGCCATCGGCAGTACATACAAGAGCCTTAACGCCTGCTGCTTTATAACGGTATTCAAAGTCGTGATCTTTAAGCTGATTTGTAGCAGGTATTGCCACAGCACCAAGCTTATGGAGTGCTGTCATACAGAACCAGAACTGATAGTGACGCTTTAGAACGAGCATTACCTTATCGCCTCGCTTGATACCAAGAGACGTAAAGTAGTTTGCAACCTGGTTAGAAGCACGCTTCATATCTTTAAAGGTAAAGCGGCGTTCGGTTCCCGCTTTGTCAAGATGAAGCATTGCAAGTTTTTCTGGGTATTTATCAGCAATTCCGTCAACAATATCAAAGCCAAAGTTAAAGCTATCGGTGTTTTTAAATTTGATGTCTTGCAAAGCTCCGTTTTCATCTTCAAGGGTTTCAACAAATTTTTCGCAAACAAGGCTTTCACTCTTTTTAGCCGATACGATGCTCTTACGAACAACCTCTTCCTTAGTGTCTTCACCTGGGAGGACTACTGCGCAAAACACACAATCTTTGCCGTCAACAGCAATCATACCGTGAGGAGTAGAGCTGTTATAGTATATACTGTCGCCTTCATGCAAAATTTCGGTATGCTCGCCAATTTGAACCTTAAGCGAGCCGCTTAAAATAAAGTCAAATTCCTGACCTGAGTGTGTTGCAAGGTGAATAGGCTTATTTTGTTGTGATGCGGAGTATTCATATCTTACATAATATGGCTCGGCGATTTTATCCTTGAATTTAGGAGCCAGATTAGTAATATCAATACCGTCTTCTTTTGCGGTTTTTTGACCGCCGCCCTTACGGGTTACAGTATAGCTTGAAAGCTTTGCTGAATGACCCTCGAGAAGCTGCGTCATTTCTACATCAAAGGCTAAGGCGCATTTGTGTATAAATGTAAACGGAAAATCTACATTAGCATTTTCGTATTCAATATATAATTGCTCGCTTACTTCGGTTTTTTCTGCCATATCGGCAATAGACGAACCCATAATTTCGCGCATCTCCGTAATTCGCGCGGCAATTTCCATAAGTTGTTGTTTTGCGGTGTTGGTTTGCATTTTAATCAATCTCCTTTTCTGCGTTTTTGAAAAACAAAAATAAAACACCCGTCTCAATCTTTGAGACGGGTGTTAATAAACACTCGCGGTACCACTCAAATTGCAACCTTACGGCTACCACTCTCGGAATCTAACAATTCCTATGCCTTTACGCAGCAATCACGGAAGGTGTCTACTAGGTAAAAACCGTTCGGGCCTTCAGCTCGGAAGTGATGGGCGTTTTAAAATTTTTGTTGCTGTCTTGCACCAACCGACAGTTCTCTAAAAACGCAAATTTTAAGCCGTCTTCGTCATAGCTTTTTAAATTTTTTCACATTTTAACACAATACAAGCATAACTGTCAAGCATTTTTTAAAAAAACTCTTTATTTTTGCGTTGTATATATGTATAATATACTTTAAATTAACAAACATACAAGGGGAGTTTACTATGAGAATAGTAGTAAAATTAGGAACAAGCACCTTAGCTCATGCGACGGGGCATTTAAATATCCGTCGTGTTGAAGAAATATGCAAGGTTATAAGTGATATAAAAAACGCAGGCGATGAGGTTATTATGGTATCATCGGGCGCTATTGGTATGGGCGTGGGTAAATTATCGCTTAAGACTAAACCTACAGATATTCCTACTAAACAGGCGGCGGCCGCTGTTGGTCAATGCGAGCTTATGTATACATACGATAAGCTCTTTTCTGAATACAATCACACAGTAGCACAGCTACTTATGACGGGTGCTGACCTTGAAAATGAGCAGCGCCATCAAAATTTTAGTAACACTCTAAACCGCCTTTTAGAGCTTGGCGCTATACCCATTATAAATGAAAACGACACCGTTGCTACTGAGGAAATAGTAATTGGTGATAATGACACTTTAGCGGCAATAGTTGCTAAAAGCATTAAAGCCGATGTGCTTGTTTTATTTTCTGATATTGATGGACTTTATACTGCTGATCCTCATAAATGTGATGATGCCAAGCTAATAACCGAGGTAACCCAAATAGACAATAAAATTATGGCGCTTGCAGGCGGTAAGGGCTCGGCACTAGGTACCGGCGGTATGGTTACAAAGCTAAACGCCGCAAAAATTTGTATGGATTGTGGCTGCGATATGATAATTACAAACGGGGCAGTGCCTACAAGCCTTTATGATATTGTTGACGGTAAACCAATAGGTACTAAATTTACAGGGAAGTAATAAAATGATAGATATGTTAACTGCGGCTCGTGCTGCAAAACAGAGTGTAGCAGCCCTTTCGACCGAGCAAAAAAACAACGCTCTTTTAAAAATGGCTGATGCGCTTATAGCCAATACCCAAAAAATTCTTGATGCCAATAAAATAGACTGTGATAACGCTCGTGGTAAGATAAGTGACGTTATGATTGACCGTCTTATGCTTAACGAAACCCGTGTTAAGGCTATGGCTGATGGTATACGTGACGTTGCAAAATTGCCTGACCCCATTGGTCACACTTTAAAAGAATATATACGCGAAGATGGACTTAAAATTACACGCGTTTCGGTGCCGGTCGGTGTTATTGCTATTATATACGAAAGTCGCCCAAATGTTACAAGCGATGCGGCGGCTCTAGCACTTAAGAGTGGCAACGTTTGTGTGCTTCGTGGCGGTAAAGAGGCATTTAATTCCGCTTTTGCTATTGTAAGTGTATTGCGTGAGGGACTACGCGCGTCAAGTATTAACGAAAACGCAATAAATCTTGTAACCGATACTACTCGTGATAGTGCAACAGCGCTTATGAAAGCTAATGGTTATGTAGATATGCTTATTCCACGCGGTGGGGCAGGGCTTATAAATGCTTGTGTTAACAATGCTACCGTGCCTTGTATACAAACAGGTACGGGTATTTGCCACATATATGTAGAAAAAACTGCCGATATTGATATGGCGGTAAATATTATAAATAATGCAAAGACAAGTCGCCCCAGTGTGTGTAATGCGGCAGAGGTTTTGCTTGTTGATGAGGATATAAAAGAGCAAATTTTGCCACGAGTATATGAAAAACTTGTTGTCGATAGAAAGGCAAACGGACAAATCCCCGTGGAGCTTCGTCTTGACAGCAAGGCACAGGGTGTTATTAATGGCACACCTGTGGGAGAAGGTGATTTTGATACCGAGTTTTTGGATTATATACTTGCTGTTAAATGTGTGAGCGGTATTGATGAGGCGGTAGAGCATATCTTGGCGCATTCAACGGGGCACAGTGAGGCAATAATTTCAAGCAACGATAAAGCAATTAATAAATTTACAAGCGGTGTCGATAGTGCCGCCGTTTACGTTAATGCGTCAACCCGATTTACCGATGGCGGCGAGTTTGGTTTGGGTTGTGAAATGGGTATCTCTACCCAAAAACTTCACGCGCGAGGACCTATGGGGTTACAGGAGTTAACCACATATAAATACATTATAAACGGTAACGGACATATCAGGTGATAATATGAAATATGGTTTTATAGGCTGCGGCAATATGGGAGGCGCCCTTATTCGTGCGGCGGCAAAACAGACAAAAGATATAATGATTGCTGATTTTGATGAGCAAAAAGCAAAAACACTCGCAAACAAGTTGTCAATTTGTGTTGGTGACAACAAAACTATAGCATCACAGTGCGATAGAATTTTCCTTGGCGTAAAGCCGCAGGTTATGGCAGAAATGCTTGGTGAAATCAAAGAAATTTTAGTGCAGAAAAAGCCAACGCTTATTTCTATGGCGGCAGGACTTACCACCCAAAAAATTAAAGAATTTGCAGGGGATATACCCGTAATTCGTATTATGCCCAATACACCTGTAAGTGTTGGTAGCGGAGTAATTCTTTATTGCTCAAATGGTGTACAAGATGAAATTGTAAAAGATTTTATAAATGATATGAAATATAGCGGCAGGCTTTACCCTATAGATGAAGCTCTTATAGATGCGGGTTGCAGCGTATCGGGTTGCGGTCCTGCATTTATGTATACATTTGCGTCTGCCGTAGCAAAGGGCGGTGTAGAGTGTGGCTTGTCACAGCCGCAAGCAATAGAATTTGCGGCAGCTACAATGATGGGGGCGGCGCAAATGCTGCTTACCGCTAACAAAACACCCGACGAGTTAACCGATGCCGTATGCTCAAAGGGTGGCAGTACCATAGAGGGTGTAACTGTGCTTAAAAATAGTGAATTTGAGAACATAGTTGTCGATTGCATCAAAGCGTCATATAAAAGAAATAAAGAGTTAGGAAAATAATAAAAGGCCACCTTATTGGTGGCTTTTGTTATTTATACAGGAGAACTTATTTTTCCGTCCATAAAATCAAGGATACGGTTTTTTATTGTTTCATCGTCAACCACAGCTGGCTGAAAATTATTGATGCTACCTGTGTATACATAACAAGGTATCATATT
>JAZNSJ010000116.1:0-3985 GCA_045591155.1 Acutalibacteraceae bacterium
TAACAAAAGAAACTGTTAGTAAGTGAGGTAATGAATTATGTCACTTAAATTAATGTATATTACTAACCGCACCGATATTGCTAAAATTGCAGAAGATGCAGGTGTTGACCGCATTTTTGTTGATTTAGAATACATAGGAAAGCATTTACGACAGGGTGGTATGGATACAGTACAAAACAGACATACGCCTAATGATGTAGCAAGTATTAAAAAGACATTAACCCGTGCAGAATTGTTGGTGCGAGTTAATCCTGTACATAACGCAACACAAGAATATTGTTCTACCGAAGAAGAAATTGAAGCAGTAATAAATGCAGGTGCAGATATAATTATGTTGCCGTATTTTAAAACGGCAAGTGAAGTTAAAAGATTTATTAATGCTGTAGATGGCCGCGTAAAAACAATGCTATTGTTTGAAAGTGCAATGTCTATTGAAAACATTGACAGTATTTTACTGCTTGATGGCATTGATGAAGTTTATATCGGTCTTAATGATTTAAGCCTTGATTATGGTAAAAAGTTTTTGTTTTCAATACTTGCCGATGGCACTGTTGAAAATATAGCTAAAAAATTTAAACAAAAGAATTTACCGTTTGGCTTTGGTGGTATGGCAACATTAGATGGCGGTGCATTACCGGGCAGTAAGGTTTTGCCAGAGCATTTTGCTTTGGGTTCTACCTGTGTTATTCTTTCTCGTGCTTTTTGTAACACAAACTTAATAACTGATTTAGATAAAATTAAAGGTATTTTTGATACTGGTGTTAAAAAAATACGTGAATATGAAGCGTTTTGTTCAAAGCAAGATAATAGTTTCTTTGAGCAAAATCATAAGCAACTACAAGAAATTGTAGCGGATATTTGTAGATAAGAGGGTATTTAATGAATTTGCTTGTTACAGGTGCTTTTAAATGTACCGATTCTGATTTACAGGCCTTAAAAAAAATGGAAAATGACGTGATTTTTCATCAAATGGAATGTGACGCACTTCCTTGCTCATATGACTGGGTGGAGGGTGCTATTTGTAACGGGCTTTTTTTGCATCATCCTATAGAAAAATTTACAAATGTTAAATTTATTCAGCTTACCAGTGCAGGATATGACCGCATTGATATGGATTACATCGTTAAAAAAGGCATTAAAGTTTATAATGCACGTGGTGTATACAGTGTACCAATGGCGGAATTTGCGATTTGTGGTGTTTTAGAACTTTATAAACAAAGCAGATATTTTTATAATAACCAAAAGCAACATACTTGGGACAAGCATCGTAACCTTTTAGAACTCACCGGTAAAACGGTTTGTATAGTAGGCAGCGGAAGTGTAGGAACTGAATGTGCAAAACGATTTAAAGCCTTTGATACAACAGTTTATGCTGTTGATATTCGTAAGCCACAGGGTAGTATGTATTATGATAAATATTTTTCCTTGGAAAACATATATGAAGCAATATCAAAATCGGATATTGTTGTGTTAACCTTGCCGCTTACCGAGCAAACAAAAAATATGTTTGATAAAAAAATGTTTGAACATTTTAAACCAAATTCTATTCTTATTAATATTGCGCGTGGTTCTATAGTTAATCAAAACGATTTAATTTTTGCTTTGCAAAACAATAAATTATTTGGTGCTGTTTTAGACGTTTTTGAAAACGAACCGCTTGAGCAAGACAGTCCCTTGTGGAATATGGAAAACGTTATTATTACCCCACACAATAGTTTTGTGGGTGAAAATAATATTAAAAGATTAAAAGAAGTTATATTTAATAATCTTGAATTGGAAGGTTGTAAATGAAATTTATTTTAATTTCACCCAAAAATCGTACAGTGTATAATTTTCGCGGTGACCTAATAAAAGAAATTGTCGCTAGAGGCTATAATGTTATTGTTACAGGCCCTAATAATATTGATGTTGATAAAATTGAGGCTTTAGGGGCAAAATTTATTGAAATACCGATGAACAAGACGGGTACTAATATTTTCGGTGACATCAAATATCTTTATCGCCTATTTAAATTTTTAAAAAAAGAAAAGCCTGATGTTACTTTAGGTTATACGGTAAAACCTGTAATTTATGGTGCAATAGCTGCCAAACTCGCAGGTGTTAAAAACATTAATAGTATGGTAACGGGTGGAGGGTATACCTTTACCGCAAAAACATTTAAAGCCAAAGTTTTAGGCTTTATTGTAAAAATTTTATACAAAATTGGTTTTTCGGTTGCTAATAATGTAACTTTTCAAAACGCTGATGATCTAAATGAGTTTTGTGATAAAAAACTTGTAAAAAAAGAAAAATGCCATATAGTTAACGGTTCAGGTGTTAATATGGCACATTTTTTACCAACCGATTATCCTAAAACAATAACATTTTTTATGTTATCAAGGTTACTTAAAAGCAAGGGTGTTGCCGAATATCTTGAGTCAGCAAAAATTGTTAAGCAGCTATATCCTAACACACGTTTTTGTCTTCTTGGTAAATACGAAACCAATATGCAAGACGCTTTACCCAAAGAATATATTGAGCAGTTTATTAAAGACGGTATTATAAAAAGATACGAAGAAACAAGTGATGTAAGACCTTACTATGCCGATTGCAGTGTATATGTATTACCATCTTATCGCGAGGGTACTCCTCGTACAGTTCTTGAAGCAATGGCAATGGGTAGACCGATAATTACTACTGATACTAACGGTTGTAGAGAAACTGTAATTGACGGTAGAAACGGATTTTTAGTACCTATTGGCAATTATGAAAAATTAGCCGACGCAATGATTAAATTTATTGAAAATCCTAATTTGATTGAAATAATGGGTCAAGAAAGCATTAATTACTGTCTTGAGAAGTTTGAAGTTAATAAAGTTAACAATAATATGATTAGTATTTTAGGAGTGTAACTATGGGATACAGACATTTAAAATTTCCCGATAATACAAAGTTTTTAGTAACAGGAGCTGCCGGTTTTATAGGCAGCAACTTGTGCGAAGCAATACTAGATTTGGGATACAAGGTTCGCGCACTTGACGACCTTTCAACAGGTAAACAAGCTAATGTTGATATGTTTATTAACAACCCCAACTATGAGTTTATCAAAGGCGATATTAAAGATTTAGAAACTTGTATGAAGGCATGCGAAGGTGTTGACTTTGTACTTAACCAAGCTGCTTGGGGCAGTGTGCCTCGTAGTTTAGAAATGCCTCTGTTCTACTGTCGTAATAATATCGAGGGAACCCTTAATATGTTAGAAGCGGCTCGTCAACAGGGGGTTAAAAAGTTTGTTTACGCTTCTAGTTCTTCGGTTTATGGCGACGAGCCAAACCTTCCTAAAACCGAGGGTAGAGAGGGTAACCTTTTATCACCGTATGCACTTACTAAACGTTGTGATGAGGAGTGGGCAAAGCTTTATACAATGCATTATGGCCTTGATACCTACGGTATGCGTTACTTTAACGTATTTGGTCGTCGTCAGGATCCCGACGGTGCATATGCGGCGGTTATTCCAAAATTTTTAAAAATGCTTCTCCATGGTGAAACACCAACCATTAATGGTGACGGTAAGCAGAGCCGCGACTTTACATACATTGACAATGTAATCGAGGCTAATTTAAAGGCTTGTTTTGCATCAAGTGATGCAGCAGGCGAGGCATACAATATAGCTTACGGCGGTAGAGAGTATCTTATTGATATTTATTACGGTCTTACAAAAGCACTTGGTGTTGACATTGAGCCAAACTTCGGTCCCGACCGTAAGGGCGATATTAAGCACTCTAACGCAGACATTAGCAAGGCAAAACAACTCTTGGGTTACGATCCAGACTACAGCTTCGCCGATGGTATTAAGCTTGCAATTGAATGGTATAAGGAGAATTTATAATTAGATATATGAATATTACAGTAATAGGTTGTGGCCATGCTGGTTCCACCGTGGCTGCAGATTTATCAATAAAAGGTCATAATGTTACACTCTTAAAAACTTCAAAAAAGTTGCACA
>JAZNSJ010000117.1:0-13433 GCA_045591155.1 Acutalibacteraceae bacterium
TTCTTGCCTTGACGGTAAGCGTTTTTATTATCCGCGCGATTTACAGGGATTTATCAAAGAGCCAAACATTATAAATGATGGCAGTGGCGGTGATCGAGCAGAGCAGTTAATGTTAGGCCTTCGATTGTCGCAAGGTGTTGACCTTTCACAAATCTATGGTGAAATACCCGAAGACATTAAAAAGAAAATAGTTCTGCTGGGAAATGCAGGTTATATAAAGGCGGATTTGCCACACATATCACTAACCGATAGTGGTATGCTTATTTCAAACAGCATTATTACGGAGCTATTAATTACGGAGTGATTTTTATGAAAACATTTAAAATTCATCTTATTCGTCACGGCGCTACCGATGCAAATACTGCGGGTATGTATATCGGTAACCGCACCGATTTGCCACTTAGTCCTGAAGGCGTGCGTGAATTACAACAAATGCGCGAAGCTATTGAATACCCAGATATCGAGCGGCTTTACACAAGCCCGATGCTTCGTTGCAAGCAAAGCGCTAATATAATTTACCCTGGATTTGAGCCGCGCGTTATAGACGAGCTTACCGAATATGACTTTGGTGAGTTTGAGGGTAAAACCGCCCAACAGCTTGAGCTTATGCCCGAATATCTTGATTGGACAAGCGGCAAGTTAGAAGCACCTGCGGGCGGCGAAACCACCCAAAATTTTGTAAAGCGTCAAGCGCTTGCTCTTAATATGATAGTGCGTGATATGATGAACCACGATATTACAAGCGCGGGTGTTATAATGCACGGCGGCGCTATTATGATGTTGCTTTCATCTTGCGCAGTTCCACGTAAGCACTCGGTTGAATGGACCAGTGACAATGGTCGCGGTTATTCAATAATGATTACACCGTCTTTATACCATAGTAGTGGTATAGTTGAAGTGTACGATATAATCTAAGGTGATATTATGGTAAACTTAGGTAACGATTGGGACAGTATTTTGGCTGATGAATGGCAAAAGCTTTATTATCAGTCTTTGCGCGGATTTTTAAAGACCGAATATAAAAGTCGCACTATATATCCCAATATGAACGATATTTTTAATGCGCTAAAATATACGTCTTTTGAAAACACAAAGGTTGTAATAATAGGGCAAGACCCATATCATGGTGCGCGTCAGGCTCACGGACTTTGTTTTTCGGTGCAAAAAGGCATAGAGCCACCGCCGTCACTAAAAAACATTTATAAAGAACTGCACGATGATATAGGCTTCACTATACCAAATCACGGCGAGCTTACCTCTTGGGCGCATCAGGGTGTGCTGCTTCTTAATACTGTACTTACCGTGCGAGAGGCGACACCTAACAGCCACAAAGGTATGGGATGGGAGCAGTTTACAGACAGGGTAATTGGGGAACTTGACAAAAAGCAAACCCCCGTGGTCTTTCTGCTATGGGGCGCTAATGCCCGTAAAAAAGCCGAGATTATAAAAAATCCGTTACATAAAAAGCTTATTACCGTACACCCAAGTCCACTGTCAGCATATAATGGATTTTTTGGCTGCAAGCATTTTTCAAAAACTAACGAAATTTTGCTTAATAGTGGACAAAAACCAATTGACTGGACTATCGAATAGGAGATTTAATTATGAAATCAACAGGCATTATTCGCGGACTCGATAATATGGGTAGGGTAGTAATACCTAAAGAAATAAGAAAATACCTTGATATGACCGAGGGTGTTGATGAGTTTGAAATCTATATGCAAGACGATTGCATTGTGCTAAAAAAGCATAAACCAAGTTGCATTTTTTGTGGTGTAGAAGAGGATTGTATAGAATTTGAAGGCCAAAAAATTTGCAAAAGCTGTATAGAAAAAATGCAGATGATAAAAGAAGAAAATACAAATATATAAATTAAATCCCACCGTTTTATCGGTGGGATTTGTTTATTTTAGATGCTCGCAGTAGCAGGCTCTTTCTCCGCCTATAAATTTAGGTCTTGTTCTTGCCGCTACAATTGGCGCTTTGCCAATTTTGTTTATCGACAGTCTTACGGGTACTGCTACTTCTTTTAAGTGCATTCCTATAAGTGTGTTGCCTATGTCAAGACCGGCGTGTGCTTTTATGCGTTCAATGGCAATGGGACAGTCCATATTTTGCCAAACGGTTGTGGCGAATGAGCCACCTGCTTTTTGCTGTGGCATTACATTTACTATCTCGTACCCATATTTTTCCGCCGCATCTTTTTCAATTATAAGAGCACGGTTAAGATGCTCACAGCACTGCGCGGCAAGAAAAATTCCTTTTTCTTTTAAGATAGGGTATATACCGTCAAAAACCGCCTTTGCGGCTTCTATACTTGACTCTTTACCAATTTCACCGCCGACAATCTCGCTTGATGAACAGCCAATTACCAACAGTTCATCCGATTTAATACCCGATATTTCTATAAGCTCGGTTATTGCTTTTTCTGCTTCGTTTTTTATATTGTTCAACATAAAATCACCTTATTGTATTATAAATCAAAAACAAAATATATTCAATAAATTTTTAATGTACTTAATTTAACCCATTGAAATAATTATAATTGTTTTATGTAAAAAAATATGTTAAAATATTTTTAAAAGGCGGTGGGCTTTATGCTACAATTTATTTTAGGTCGCGCGTCAAGCGGTAAAACCTATACTGTAACGCAAAAAATTGCAGAGTGTTTGTCACAGGGTGAAAGCCCTGTGCTTTTGGTGCCCGAGCAGTTTTCCTTTGAGAGTGAAAAGAATATTCTTGATATAGTTGGTGATGGCGCAGCACAGCGCGTGTCGGTTATAAGTTTTACCCGCTTTTGCGATGATATAGAGCGTGTAGTAGGTGGTGTTTGTGGTGAAAGCATTACCGATGCTGATAGAATAATTTTAATGAACAGGGCAATAAAGCTTTGCCGCGGCGAGCTTACGCGCTTTAAAAAATATTCAGCCTCTAGCAGCTTTGCGCGTCTTATGATAGATAGCATAGGTGAATTTAAGCAAAACTTTATAACTGCCGAGGATTTGCGTGATGCCGCCAATAATACCGATGACGAGCAGTTAAAACTAAAACTTGTAGACACCGCAACAATTTATGAAAATTACGATGCAATAATTGCCGAAAAATTTATAGATAATACCGACCGTCTTACAAAACTTTACTATGCGTTAGAAAGTTATAAATATTTTGAAAATAAAACTGTTTTTATTGACTCTTTCAAAAGCTTTTCAGGTCAGCAATATAAAATACTTGAAAGAATAATATCACAGGCAAAATCGGTTATTGTAACACTTACCGACAACCCTTATGACACCCGTGAATTAGGACTTTTTTCAAACATTAAAAGGGTTAAAGGTCGCATTTTAGCAATTGCGCGCAAATTTGCCGTAACGGTAGCCGATGATATAATTTTAAGTGCTAAAAATTACGCAAGTAATGAATTATCCTCTCTAGAGGACTTTATGGCTACAGGTAAAAGCGATTTTAGCGGAGAAGGTAAAAATATTACAATCTGCTGTGCTGACAGCATTTACAGTGAGGCAGACTTTGTTGCGCGAAATATTCGCCGTATCGTGCGCAAAACAGGCGCACGATATAGCGATTTTGTAATAATTGCGCGCGATACTGCACCCTACGAGGATGCGCTTGATACCGCCTGTAAAAAGAATAACGTTAGCTGCTTTATTGATAAGCGCCTACCACTCATAAATTTACCAACCGCAGCTGCGGTGCTGTCTGCTGCAAATACAGCAAAAAACTTTAACACCGAAAATATTTTGCGTTTTCATAAATCGGGCGTAGATGTTTTAAATATTGATGAAATTACCACACTTGAAAACTACGCTTACCTTTGGAATATTGAAGGTGCTGTTTGGCAAAACGAGTGGACAATGGACCCCGATGGTTTTACAGCCGAGGGCGAATTGTCACAGCCAAAAAAAGACCGATTAATAGCTATAAACAAGCTACGTCAAAAGGCGATAGAGCCGCTTGTTACATTAAAGAATAATTTTAAAGGCACCGCGCAGGATATGTCACGGGCATTGGTTGATTTACTGCTTTACACACACGCCGCCGAGCATTTTAAAGCGCTGTCAAAACAATATAACGATACTGTATACCACGATGCAATAAAGCAGTCGTGGGATAGCGTTATGAAAATTTTAAACAGCCTTAGTGTTTGTTTTGGTGAGTCAGAAATCAGCAAGACCGAATTTTGTGAGGCGCTTAAAACAGCCCTTTCGCTTGAAACGGTAGGGCTAATACCCCAAATGATAGACGAGGCTATTTTTGGTGCGGCCGACCGCATACGTCCGTCGCGACCTAAATATGCCTTTATTATAGGCGCAAACCAAGGGGTGTTTCCGCGTGTCCAGCAAAACGGAGGACTTTTTGCAAATGGTGAGCGTGAAAAATTAATAACGTTGGGTATTGACATACCAGACAACACTTTTTCATTCGCAGTTGATGAGGAATGCTTGCTTTACAGTAACGTTTGCTGCGCAACGCACGGCGTATTTATAAGTTATACAACCTCGCTTGACGGGGTTGGTACAGCCGAAGCTTCGTCGTTTGTAACTGATATAAAAAACAGATTCAACTGTCGGTACTTTAATGAGCCATCAACTTTGGGCGAAAATTATCTACCCGAAACATATGAAGATGCCTTTTCCTTACTTTGCGCAGGATTAGCAAATGATAATAACGATACAGTAACACTTATAAATGCGCTTAAAAACTGCCAAATGGATCACCGCATAGATGCAGTTTTAAAAAGCCGCAACCATGTAATACATTCTATTAGCGGCGATACGGCGTGTCAGCTTTTTGGTAAGAGACTTACAATGTCACCATCTAAATTTGATGCCTTTAACCGTTGCCGATTTATGTATTTTTGCCGTTACGGATTGCGTGTTGAGCGCCTACAGCCTGCTGAATTTAATGCCATGCAGCGAGGCACTGTGGTACATTATGTGCTTCAAAGGGTTGTTGAAGACCACGGTAAAGACTTGTCGCATTTTAGCGGCACTCAAATTTCTGATTTAGTAGACAATTATATAAAAGAATATCTTGACAATGTTGCTGGGTACAACGATATTGAAACTCCCTACCTTAGATATTTAATATCTACTATTAAACGAACACTTAAATATGTGGTAGAGCGTTTGGCGCTTGAATTTGCTCAAAGCGATTTTGAGCCTGTAAAGTGCGAACTTAAAATAGGATACGACGGCGACCTACCCGAAATTAAAATACCTATTGAAGATAAAGGTACACTCGAATTAATAGGTGTGGTTGACCGACTTGACAAGTGGAACGGATATATAAGAATTATCGACTACAAAACAGGTCATCGAGATTTTCGTTTGCCCGATATTCTTTTTGGTCAAAATATGCAAATGCTAATCTACCTATATGCTGTATCCCAAAGTGAACAGTTTGGAGGCAGGTCGGCAGGTATATTTTATATGCCCGCAAGCCGAGACAAAACCAACACAAAATCAGCGCGACGTATGAACGGATTAATTGCCGCTGATGAGGCGCTTGTAACGGCCATGGATAAGGAAAATAAGGGAGAATTTATACCCAAATTTTCAGAAAAGTCTCCGTCTGATAGTTTTATAAAAGAGCAGGATTTTAACAAAATTTTTGAGTTTATTGAGAATAGGCTTAAGCGTACAGGTAATGCGATTTATGGCGGTGATATAGCTGCAGATCCTGTTGACGGTCTGGATAGCGGTGCGTGTAAATATTGTGAGTATCAAAATATTTGTCGCATTGGCAACGAGCCGCACAAGCAGGTGCCCAAGCTTACAAATGACGAAGTATTAGAGGAAATTGAAAGGCAGGTGACAAAAAATGGCATTTAACCCCACTGCTATGCAAAAAAAGGCCATAGAAACGCGCGGTAATGTTTTAGTATCGGCGGCGGCAGGGTCGGGTAAAACTGCCGTTTTGGTTGAGCGTGTTATAAATATGATTACCAATAAAGAGTCACCCGTAAGCGCCGATAGACTGCTTATTGTAACCTTTACAAATGCGGCGGCAGCCGAAATGCGAAGTCGTATTGAAAAGCGTATTTATGAGGAAATACAAAAAAATCCCAATGATAGTGCGCTTCAAAGACAAAAATATCTACTGCAAAATGCTGACATTTGCACGATTGACTCTTTTTGTATTAAGCTTGTGCGCGAGAATTTTGAAAAATGTGGAATAGAACCCGATTTTAAAATATGCGACGGCTCGGGGCTGGTAGCTACTATCAACCGCGTAATGACAGAGCTTATTGCCGAATATTTACACGCACCAAGCAATGATTTTTGTCATCTTTTAGAGCTTACAGGCTGCGAATATGACGAAAAAAACCTTACCGAGCTTATAGACCGCTTATATCTTTACAGTCAGCAGTTACCCTTTCCGCAAAATTTTATCAACCGACTCTCTACCCCTTATGAAAAAGATTTTGCAGTGGGTAATGCTTGGTATGATATGGCGATTAATATAGCTAAAAAGCGTATTGACACCGCAATAAAATGCGCTCAAAAAATGTTAAGCGTTGCGCTGTATACAAACAAAAACAGTGAAAAATATATTGCTTATGCGCAAAATATAAATGATACGCTTGATGAATTAAAAAACATTGTTTTTTTAAACGATTGGAACAAGCTAAATCTTGCTTTGGGTGAAATACGCTTTGAACGTGTGCCGTCAAGCGACAAAGAAGATGAATCGGCTAATGCGTTTAAGGATAATCAAAAGCAGGTAAAGGAAATTATAGGCGAGCTTTCAGAGCTGTTTTACGCCTCACGTGAGGAAATTCAAAAAGGCATTAAAGAAAATCTTGGCGCTATAAAACTGCTACAAGAACTTATTACCAAATACGGTGAGCGGTTGTTTGAAGCTTTTGCCGATGAAAACACGTTTACATTTTACAATATGGAACAGTTGGCGCTGGGTTTGCTTTGTGAGTATAAAGACGGGCATATTGTAATTCGTGATGATGCGCGTGAACTGTGCAGTTGCTATGATGAGGTTTTGGTTGACGAGTTTCAAGATGTTAATGACCTGCAAAACGCACTGTTTTATGTGCTTTCAAATTGTGAAGAAAATCTATTTGTCGTTGGTGATGTAAAGCAGAGCATATACGGTTTTAGAGGTTCTAATCCCGACAATTTTCTTAATAAAAAGAATACATATATATCTATTAATAATGCGTCTGATAATGACCCTAAAAAAATAATATTGACCGATAATTTTCGTTCTCGCAAGGGTGTTTGCGATGCGGTAAACTTTTTCTTTTCATATCTTTTGGCAGGTCAATGCGGTGGAATAGTTTATAACGAGGAAGAGCAGTTAAATGCAGGCGGTAAATTCCCCGAAAGCGATGCCTTATCGGCTGAGATTTTGGTTGTAGATAAATACAATAATGAACAAAATGATTCGTTGCTTGAAATCGAGGCTCAAAAAATTGCCGAGTACATAATATCGGTAATGGATGAAGGTGCAGTTATAAGCGATGGCGACCGTTTACGAGCAGCATGCTACAGCGACTTTGCAATATTACTTGACAAGGTTAAGGACAAGGCTACCATTATTGCCCAAACTTTGTCTAATTATGGTATACCTGTGGCATTGGGCGGCGATTCGTTTTTAGAAAGCACCGAAATTTCCACGGTTATGTCACTTTTGCAGGTAATAGATAATCCCAAATGTGATGTTGAACTGCTTGCAACAATGATGTCACCTATATTTGGCTTTACCGCCGAAGAAATGGCAAAAATTAGAGCGAATCAAAGGTATGGTCCGCTGTATTCTGCTGTGGTGTCTTATAGTAAAGCGGGAGATAGTAAAACTACAGATTTCATAGAAAAGCTTAGTAGTTTTCGTAGAGATGCAGCGGTTATGTCAGTAGATAGACTTATCTCAAAACTGATTCACTCTGCCGATATATTAAATATTATGTCGGCATTGTATGGTGGCGCCGTACGCAGGGCTAATCTTTTTGCGCTTATAAGTTACGCAAAGGGGTATGCTGCGCGATCTGATTCGGGTATTTACGGTTTTATAAAATATATGAAATCTCTACCCGAAAACAGCTTTAAGGGTGTAAGTGTTGGCGGCGAAAATAGTGTTAAGATAATGTCTATGCATAACTCTAAGGGGCTGCAGTTTCCTGTGTGCATAGTGGCAAATTTGTCTTCGCAAATTAATAATGCCGATTCTATAAGTCGTGTGCTTTTTTCAGAAAAGGGTGGTATTGGTTTTAAGTATTATGATGAAAAAATTGGTTACGATACCCAAATGATAGGTCACGCGGTTATGGCCGATGCTGCGCAAATTAAAACAGTAGAGGAAAAACTACGACTTTTATACGTTGCTATGACACGCGCTATAGACAGGCTTTGTCTTGTGTGCTCGACTAAAAACTTAGATAAAAAGCTTCAAAAGCTTTCTGCATCTTTGCTTGATGATGCGCCATATATAAGTGCTGAATTTTTAGAAAATGGCAGAAATATGGGCGACTGGATTTTAAGCTGCGCACTGCTTCATCCGCAGGGTGACATTTTGCGCAAATATGCCGATGTTAACACACCTTTAATATCAACAAAGTCTAATATTAAAATAACCGTTTTAAACACTGAAAACGCAAACGCCTACACGGTACAGCAAGAGCAATCACAAGAAGCAACTTGTGACGTTAAATTTGCTAAAAAAATAAAAGAAAATGCTAATTATATATACCCATATGAAAAACTGCGTTTTTTACAGTCAAAGGCATCGGTATCAAGGCTTGTTCACAGCGCCGAGGATGATAGCTTTGATTTTTGTGAAAGGCCTGCATTTATGAAGGGTGAAAATCTTACAGGCGCGGCAAAAGGTACTGCAATGCACCATATTATGCAGTTTATAAATATGTCCTCTCAAGTAGATGTAAGCGCCGAAATAGAGCGATTGCTTGAATGGAAATTTATTACAGATCAAGAGGCAGCAGCTGCGGATATTGCGGCTATTGAAAAATTCTTTAATAGTAAACTATATAATCGCATTATATCAGCAAAAGATCTTCATCGTGAAATGCGTTTTCTTACCGAAATTGAAGCAAATCGCATAGACCCAACATTAGATATTGATATTGCCAACGCCAATATAATTGTTCAGGGTGCAGTTGACCTATGCTTTGTTGAGGATGACGGCGTTGTGGTGCTTGATTTTAAAACCGACAGGGTAAATAATTTAAATCAGCTTGTTAAGTGCTATGGCGAGCAGTTAGAAATATATTCTGCCGCAGCGCAAAAGATTTTTGAAAAGCCCGTTAAAGAAAGAATAATTTATTCGTTCTACTTGGGTGAAAGTATATCATTTTAGAGGTAGTTTTTATGAAATTGATGCTTAAAAAAGGTCGTCCGAATATTTTGGACGACCGCCAAGAAAAAGAAATAAGATGCTATGACTTTTTAGATGGGTTGGGTATAGACTATTACTGTGTTGATCATCGTGATATGCCCGCCGATACTATGGAGGCCTGTGAGGAAATTGACAAGGCGCTTGGGTGTACCATATGCAAAAACTTATTTTTGTGCAACCGTCAAAAAACCCAATTTTATCTACTTATGATGCCGGCTGATAAGCCGTTTAAGACAAAGGACTTAACTTCCCAAATAAATTCGGCGCGTCTTTCATTTGCAGACAGCGACGCTATGCTTAAATATCTAAACATAACACCTGGTTCTGTAAGCGTTTTAGGTCTTATGAATGATACCGACTGCGCCGTAAGATTGCTTGTAGACAAGGATGTTTTAAATGATGAATATATAGGTTGTCATCCGTGTGTTAATACTGCAAGTATGAAAATAAAAACTACCGATATTTTTGATAAAATAATATTGGCTACAAACCACACCAAAACAGTGGTTGATTTGCCGTGGCAAGTGTAACTCAACCAACGGTGTGTAGACTTTTTCACTGAAATCGCGTACATTAAAGTCAAAGGAGGCATGCAAATGGATCAGGTAAAGATAGGAAAATTTATTGCCGAATGCAGAAAGGCGCAAAACCTTACACAAATGCAATTGGCAGAAAAGCTTGGTATTACTGATAGAGCAATATCAAAGTGGGAAACAGGCAAATCTATGCCCGACTCGGCTATAATGCTTGATTTGTGCCATATCCTTGAAATTACGGTAAACGATTTACTGAGTGGGGAGGGAGTTGTAATGGATAATTATAACGAAAAAGTAGAAAAGAATTTATTGGAAGCGATAAAGGCAAAAGAACAAGCAGATAAAAGATTGTTGTCATTAGAGATTTTTATAGGCGTGTTATTTTCTGTTGTTCTATTTACTTTAATTATAGTGGCTTCACTTGCACAAATGGCCGATTGGCTCAGAATAGTACTTATTATAATAGGTTTTATTCCGTTTGTTGTGGCAGTGCCATTTATGATAAAAATTGAGCAAACGGCAGGCTACTATGAATGTGCTAGATGTGGACATAGATACGTGCCCAAATATAGCAGTGTATTATGGGCAATGCATATAAATAGAACAAGATATATGGAATGCCCTAAATGCGATAAAAAGTCTTGGCAAAAGAAAGTATTGAGCAAAGAAAAGAATGATTAATTAAAAGCACCGACTCGTTAAATGAGTCGGTGCTTTTAGATTAGGTTAAGTTTTCAAGCAGTGTATTTATATTTTCGTCTGAATATTCTATTTCGCACGAAAACAGTCGCGCAATTTCTATAAGCTCTTCCAGTGTATTTGTTGAATTCATTTTTTTGATAATCTTATAGATAAGTGCTGTAAACAAAACTCTTTCTTTTATCATATCATCATATTGGCTATCAAGAAAATGCCTGAATATAAGGTATACAACAAGCTGTTCATAGGCGGTATCAAGTGAGTTGTCAGTAGCGGTGGGGTCAATACCGTTTTTAATTCGCAGTAGATATTGGTCCCAAGACTTATCCATTTTTTCAAGACTGTTAAAAATATTGTACCAATCAGTATTGTCGGGCAACTGTTCATCTATAAAGGTTAGCATATTATTTATGCGTTCATCGATAGAAAAATTTCGGTCTTGTATAATATTAAATAGTTTTTCTCTAAACTTTATTATGGGTATTTCTTTTGTTTTGTCGGTTAGATTTAGCTTTGCTTTTTCTTTATTAGTAAGTATAATTTCGGCTGCCGCTTCACAGCAAAGGCCAAGACCTATTTCTTGATATTCTTCATAAAAGTTGCGAAAACGCGGATGGTCGCTACATATCTGACACAGCATATCTTCGCCTAAGTTTGTAATTATATCACAAAGTCCATTTTTACTTAAAAAAGGGCAGTGTTCATTTTGGTCTAATCTAAAATGTGGAATTTCGTTAAATTCTATATTAGACTTTAACACATCAGCAAAACCAACTTTAAGATTATTGTATTTTTCTAAAGTAGAGGCATCAATATCTATTTCCCAACCGATGCAGCAAGAGTGCTTGCATTTGTTGGCAATACATTTGAAATCGTTATAATAATTTGGGGTTATTGTTAGCATAAAATATCCTTTTGTGTTTTTTATTAATATAACATATTCATTATTGATATTCAAATATAAATTGTGGTATAATGGCATACGAAAATTTTAAAGAGGTATTAATATTATGTTTTTGAAACGTTTAGCGGCTACTATTGCCGCATTGATATTATTTGTACAGTTGGCAGCATGCAATTCGGTGTTGCCTACTGATAGTAATATTAGTACAAGCAGTGGAATATACAACGACAACTTATCTGAAAGCGACAGTCAGGATGCTGGCGATTTACACTTGGATAATAGCAAAGATGAAAACTATACCGATAATACGTCCGTAAGCAGTAATCAAGATACAAATGAGTCACATCAAGACGTTAGCACTAATAAAACGTCAGATGCCAGTACCAATAATAGCGACAATCAAGATACCGATGACTCATATCTGGATAATAGCAAAGATGAAATCAATAACGAAGATACCTCATGGTTATGTAATCACGGTGAAGACGACCCCTATCAAGGTATGAGTAAAGAGGAATTTTACGCTGATTACACTATAGCGTGTTGCAATCAGGATGCAATGCATCGTTCAAAACACGGTTTTATTTCTGGGTCTTTAAAGGTGCCGGGTCAGTATGCCGAAGAAGCTACCAATCGACCTACATCGGAAGACAAATTTATACGAAATTCCGCTACCGTCTATTTAGATAACGGTAATACATATATAGTGATGGATGCTAACGGCGATGAGGTTATGCGTATACACAAAGCTGGTGGATATATTACTCTTGAGGAAGTAGCGGCTTATATGTACGCATTTGGCGGCGACGGTACAATACCCGCCAACTACACTTCAAAAAAGAAGGGAAAACCAAACAGCAGTATATGGGGCGAATATTTACGTGTAAATCACTCTTATTTTATCGGCGACACCGATAAATACCCCTACGAGCCTGAATTACCAGATATTTCAGGTTGTGGTGGAGATTTGCAATATTATGAAATGGATATAGGAACCACCGGTACTGCAACACCTGGTTATGAGCCAAAGCCATATATACAAGAAAATAAGATTAATCGCGGCGCGGCAAGGCTTGTATATGCACGACAAGACCTTAACAGCAACGGTATTTATGAAAATAACGAACTGTATGTTTTCTATACGCATAATCATTACAACGATTTCAGAGAATATCTGAATTACTATGGCGGTTGGGGAGAAATGTTTGGTAACGTAACAGGCGGCGGTGAGTACAGTAGTAAAACAAATGCAAACCCGACCCCGTATGAGCCAACTGTTTATTTAGATTTTTCTTAGTAATTATTTAAAAATGCTATGATAAAAATTATTTGTTGATATGTATGATCAATTTGTAAATGTAGCAATTTGCCGAATTGTAAGAATGTGAATAAACAGCGGATCAAGGGGTATCCATTATACTTGTGATGATATACCCCTTTTAAAATTTTAAAACAAATATTTTTAAATTTGTATTGACAAAGAATAAAAATAATTGTATAATAACTTTTGCTGTCGGCGAGTTCGACACTTTAATATGTGGACCAGTAGCTCAGTTGGTTAGAGCAACCGGCTCATAACCGGTTGGTCCGGGGTTCGAGTCCCTGCTGGTCCACCATTTTTTGCTTAAACTATAATTTTGTGACCTTTTAAAAGACTTATTTTTAGTCAAGTAACGCATCAGGCTTCGCGATGTCGCTTGCCTTCTGCGGCAGGGACTTTCGTGTGAAAAATCATCCACTGGATAATTTTTCAAGACGAAACTGCTGGTCCACCATTTTTATTATAGGGGTATGGTGTCAATGGTAGCACACCGGTCTCCAAAACCGTTTGTGAGGGTTCGAGTCCTTCTACCCCTGCCAAGAAAAAGACGATTGCGAAAGCAATCGTCTTTTTCAGTTATATTCGCCTT
>JAZNSJ010000118.1:0-4720 GCA_045591155.1 Acutalibacteraceae bacterium
TAACGCTATAGGCCTGATGCCCAATAACTACAACAAAGCGGCTTACACCAGCCGTTTTCATATTATTAATAATTCGACGAATAACGGGTTCACCTGCACAGTCAAAGCACACCTTACTTTTTGAATTGTCGTTCATGCGAGGGCCTTTACCAGCACATAAAATAATAGCCGCCGTGTTTTTCATAAACTAAACTCCGTAAATTTATTTTTAAATTAACATTATAATTTTATCATAAATTTTAAAAAAATCAATATATAAAACCGACTATGATATAGCATAGTCGGTTTAGATTAAAATTAGTCAAGTGGTTTCATCGTGGGGAAGGCGATAACCTCACGGATGCTGTCAGAGTTGGTAAGCAACATTACTGCGCGGTCAATGCCTATACCCATACCGCCTGTGGGTGGCATACCATATTCCATAGCGGTGAGGAAATCTTCGTCAAGCATTTCTGCCTCGTCGTCGCCGCGTTCACGAAGCTCTAACTGCTTTTGAAAGCGTTCACGCTGAACTATTGGGTCATTAAGCTCTGAGTATGCGTTTGCAAGTTCGCTGTGGCAAACAAACAATTCAAATCTTTCGGTAAGACGGGGATCTTTGGGTGAAGCTTTTGTAAGAGGAGAAACCTCTACGGGATACATCGTAATAAATGTAGGCTGAATAAGCTTTTCTTCTACACGCTGGTCAAAACAAGCGTAAAGCGCGTTACCCCAGGTCTTATCAGCGGTTTCTGCAAGCTCAACCCCAATGCTTTCAGCAGCTGCTACTGCCTCGGCATCGTCAGTAATAGCGCCAAAGTCAACGCCTGCATATTCTTTAACGGCATCTACCATTGTAAGTCTGCGCCAACCCGGTGCAAGATTAATCTTTTCACCAAGCCATTCAAGTTCATAAGTGCCGTGAATTTCCATAGCAGCACCCGAGATAATGCCTTCGGCAATATCCATCATATCGTGAAAATCAGCATAAGACTGATAAAGCTCAACCGTGGTGAATTCTGGGTTATGCTTGGGGTCCATACCTTCGTTACGGAAAATACGGCCTATTTCATATACGCGTTCCATACCGCCAACAATTAGACGCTTAAGTGGCAGTTCGGTGGCAATACGCATATACATAGGAATATTAAGAGTATTGTGATGTGTAACAAACGGACGAGCAGCAGCGCCGCCAACAATGGTGTTAAGTACAGGTGTTTCAACCTCAATGTAGTTCATATCATCAAGATACTTACGCATATATTTTATGAACTGTGAGCGAATAACAAAATTACGCTTTACATTTGGGTTCATAATAAGGTCGACATATCTTTGACGGAAACGCAGGTCATTATTAGTGAGACCGTGAAATTTTTCAGGTAGGGGTAGTAGTGATTTTGCCAAAATTTCAATGTGGTTTGCGTGAACTGAAATTTCTTCGGTCTGGGTTTTAAAAACAAAACCTTTTACGCCAACAATATCGCCAATGTCCCACTTTTTAAAAGCAGCATAGGTGTCTTCACCTACATCGTCACGGCGAACATATAGCTGAATATCTCCCTCGCCGTCGCGAAGGGTTACAAAGCTTGCTTTACCCATAATTCTGCGTGCAATAATTCTGCCGGCAATGCTTACGGTTTTACCCTCAAAGCCGTCAAAATCGCCCTTGATTTGCATTGATTTTGCATCAACGTCATATTTAGTTTTAACAAATGGGTCGTTGCCGCTTTCTTTCATAGCAGTAAGCTTATCGCGGCGTATCTGTAAGATTTCACTTAATTCTTGTACGGGAGCATTGTTATTATTTTCGCTCATTTTTAACATCCTTTCAACCTATACGGTGTGGTAGTTATTAAAAATAGGGGTAGCACAGCCACCCCAAAATATTATTTTGAAATACCAACGATTTTTAGCTTTATTTCGCCTGCGGGTGCTTCAACGATAACGGTATCATTAACCTTATGGCCTATAAGCGCGCGACCTACAGGTGATTCGTCAGAAATCTTGTTGTTTGCTGGATCGGCCTCGGTAGAGCCAACAACATAGTATTCTTCTTCCTCGTCAAACTCTTCATCGTATACTTTAACCTTAACACCAACAACAACTGTTTTTGCAGCGCCTTTTATGTCTTTAATTATTTCAACGTTTTTAAGCATAGCTTCAAGCTCTACAATGCGAGCTTCAATTTTTGCCTGTTCATTTTTAGCATCGTCATATTCGCTATTTTCAGAAAGGTCACCATAGCCACGTGCCACCTTGATTTTTTCTGCAATGTCTGCGCGACCTACAGTTTTAAGATGTTCAAGCTCGTTTTGAAGCTTTTTAAGACCGTCATCGGTCACTTTTATTGCCTTTGCCAAATTAAAAACCACCTTTAACATTTATATAAAAGTCAATTAGTATTTGCCACAGAGTCAAACAGCATTATACTATTTTATTATCACGTTGTCAAGATTTATATTTTAAACAATCAAATTAACTTGACAAGAGGTGTATAATAATTATATACTGTATTTTAGAAATTAGCACATTTTTTGAGGTGTGTGTATGAAAAATCTTGTTAAACTTCGAAAAAGCATTATGCTTTTTGTTAAAATAATGATAGTCGCCGCACTTACGGTTGGCTTTATACAGGTATGGGCAACAGGCTATGAAGAATCACTTTTTAGTAACAAGGGCAACTATGTAGTTATTTTTTCGTATGTTTTACTGTTTACTGTGTTTTCATCACTATACGGTGCGTTTAAAATAGGTATTTCACGCATACACGAAATAATTTATAGTTTTTCTTTAGCTACCATTTTTACCAATGCCATAATGTATCTTGAGCTTAGTCTTATAGCTCGTAAAATGGTAGAAATACCGCCCATGATTGTAGGTATTGCTTATCAGATACTTGTGGTGGCGGTTTGTTCATTTTGCGCTAACACAATTTATTTTAAACTTTATCCTCCGCGCAGGGTTATTGCTATTTTTGGTGACGATGTTTCGGGCTTTGAGCTTATTCAAAAAATGGGTAAAATATCTGACCGTTTTAGTATTGCACGAGGTCTTAATGTTAACACAACCGATTTGGCAGAAATTAAGCGCCAGATTGACAAGTATGAGGCGGTGGTTATTTGTGGTATTGATAAAAATTTGCAAAAACAAATATTATCATACTGTTATACTCACGAAAAGCGTTCGTACTTGTTGCCCGATATTACCGATATAATAATCAGCAACAGTTATAACATTCAAATAAGCGATACTCCTGTGCTTATGAGTAGAAACCGTGGTCTTACGCTTGAACAAAGAATAATTAAGCGTTTTGTTGACCTTGTTGTATCGGCTATTGCAATAATAATTACAAGCCCTATAATGCTTGTTTGCGCCATCGCAATAAAGCTTGATGACGGCGGTCCAATTCTTTTTAAACAAAATCGTATTACAATTGACGGAAAAATATTTAATGTACTTAAGTTTCGTTCTATGATAGTTGATGCCGACAAAGACGGGGCTAAAAAGGCGGTAAGCGATGATGACCGAATAACCCGTGTTGGTAAGGTTATACGCGCTTGTCGTATGGACGAGTTGCCGCAGCTTTTTAATATTTTGCGCGGTGATATGTCACTAGTGGGGCCGCGTCCTGAACGAATTGAAAACGTTTATGAATATTCCAAAAAACATCCCGAATTTGAGTTGCGCCACCGTGTTAAAGGCGGTCTTACGGGATTTGCACAACTTTACGGCAAATATAATACAAGTCCAGAGGACAAGCTTCATATGGACTTGATTTATATAGAAACATATTCTTTACTTCTTGATTTAAAACTTTTGATACTTACATTTAAAGTCTTATTTATGAGAGAAAGTACAGAAGGCTTTAATGAAAAAGCAAACGAGAATGTGCGCGCTTCTAAATCATTAAAAAAAGAAAGTGAGAAATGAAATGAGCTTTGATGCAACTCTTGTAGTAATGGCAGCAGGTATGGGCAGCCGATTTGGCGGTCTTAAACAAATTGAGCCGGTTGGTCCAAACGGACAGGCAATAATTGATTTTTCGGTTTATGATGCAAAGGCTGCCGGATTTAATAAGGTAGTGTTTATTATTAAGCACGAAATCGAAAAAGAGTTTAAAGAAATAGTTGGTAGCAGAATTGAAAAGATGATTGATGTTGATTACGCTTTTCAAGAAATTGATATGCTTCCCGAAGGATTTACCTGTCCTGCCGACCGTGTAAAGCCTTGGGGTACAGCGCACGCAATTTACTGTGCGAGAGAAAAGGTAAATACACCTTTTGCAGTTATAAATGCCGATGATTATTACGGTAAAGGCGCTTATCAAAAAATGTATAATCACCTAAAACAACAAAAGGGTGATTTTTGTATGGTAGGCTTTAAGCTCGAAAATACCCTTACCGAAAATGGCACTGTATCACGCGGAATTTGCGAAATTGAAAACGGTATATTAAAATCGGTTACCGAGCGTACAAAAATTCTTGATTGTAAGTACACCGAGGATGATGAAAACTGGGTTGAATTATCACCCGACTGCATTGTATCAATGAATATGTGGGGCTTTACACCCGAAGTGTTCGATTATATTGAAAACGACCTTAAAGAATTTTTTGCTAAAAAAATTAACGTACCAAAGGTAGAATATTATCTGCCTACGGTAGTGTCAAATGTTATTGAACGTGGTCAAAAGGATGTTTCGGTTCTTGTGGCTAATGACCGTTGGTACGGTGTTACATATAAG
>JAZNSJ010000119.1:0-21172 GCA_045591155.1 Acutalibacteraceae bacterium
GTTTTTAGGTGTTGAAAAATCGCAAATGTGCAATTTGTGCAAAATTTATGTGAACTCTTTTATATTTGCCTTTATAGAGAACCTTACATAAAAAATGCACATTTTGCACAATTAAGAAAAAATTATTAAAAAAGAGAGTGAAAAAATGACTAACGAAAATAAGAGAAATTGTCAAAGTATAGACATAAGTTTACTTAATCCGTTATTGCACGGTCTTAAGGTTGCCGGTATTGGCGAAATAGAAACTAATGCCGAGTGTAGCGGCATAGATATTTGGCTCGATAATAAAAGCGGTGACCGTATTCATCTATTTATTGAGCCTGCGATAGAACATAATGACAATAAGAAATTGACTGTTTCGATAGGTAGACCTTAATATATTGCAAAAGGTGATTGACTATTAACTTTGGTTCACAAGAAATTAAATGCCCTTTTTATAAGGGAAAGACAAGAAACACTATAATATGCGATGGTGTATTCTCTGACAGCTGTAAACACTCATTTGCAAACGCAATAAACAAAGCCGAATACATAAAACAATATTGTAATTCTTTTAACTACCAAAATTGTTTGTGGGTAGCTTTAGTTACAAATAAAACGGGTTGAAATGAGAGAGAATTATACGAAAGCGGTTTTATAGCGGTTAATAAAAAGCAAATGGACAAAGAGCGAACAACGAGAATTTTAAAAAACGCCATTTAATTAAAGCCGTGAAAAACCTTGGTTTTTTATATATAATACTGAAAGCAAGGTTGGATAACAAACTCGATATTATATTTAAGTAATAAATACTACTAAAAAAACACGCAGCATTACAAATAGAATTGCTTTAATTTTCAACAATAGAAATACATAGCATAATATCTGCTGCTATACAGCATTTTCGTAACAAGGGGAGCGACAGTAGTTCAGGATGATTGACAAACTTTTGTATTGTGCTTTTGCCTACATTGGCTTTTTTTGCGAGATCTTCGTAAGAGATTTTACGATATACTTTTTCACGAATGATATCGCGTAATATTCGGTCTTGTTTACGAAATTCTTTTTCATATTCTGCTTTGCGCTTATCATCAAAAGTTAAATAGATTTTTGGCATAATATCAACCTCTACATTCTATTATAAGCAGCAATAATATTTTAAAACATATTATAGCGGCATAGCGGTTTTAAATTTTGCTTGTATGCAGTTTTGTTATATTAGGCATAAACAATCCTGCTAAAATGGAAAAGTCCCCCACGACAGTTTTTAGGCTGTTGTAGGGGATATTTTATTTAGTTATTAAATTATAATACCTATAATCGCATTGTCATACATAAAGGATTTAAAATTAGCGGCATCGCCTGTATTGTAGTAGTCGACCAATAATTCATTAAACTGCTGCATACTATCCTCTTTAATGGTGAGCATACCTGCGCCAGCGCTTATAAGTATTTTATTTGCCGCTACAAGACTTGTTCGCTTGTTGCCATCCCAAAACAGTTGAGAGCGTGCACCCCAAGCGAATATATTAAGTGCTTTTTCGGTTGCGGTTGTATCAGCACTCAAAATTTTGTCAAGTTCGGCGACAACCTTTTCGGCATCGGGAACCGCGGGGATATAATCAGTTCCTGATATTCCTACCGAGCCTGTGCGCAATTTGCCCCATTCCAATGCTTCATTACGTGCTATAAACTCGTTTAATTTGCAAAGGTAATCAAGATTAAGCGGCGCTGATATGGTTTGTAATAGATAATTCCAACTGTCACGCATGTTTAAAATGGCCTGTATATCGTCAAGACGGACGTTTGGAACATTGACACCTTCTAATATTGTCTTTGTTTGCGGAAAGGTTACAGCGCGGTTTTCCATCTTCATACCGCAATATACATTTTCATCCCATTTCTTTTTTGCAAGAAATAAGTTTTGTTCGGGGGTTAAGTGGTATTTATCGGTAAACATTTTTATATCTCGCTTTCGTCTACATATTCAATAATATCGCCTGGTTGACAATTCAAAAGGGAGCATATTCGGTTTAGATTTTCGTAAGATATCAATTCACCATCACGAAACTTTTGTAATGTTGATTCAGATAATATTTTATCTTTGCGCAATTTGTATGTTGAATATCCTGCATCCTTTAATGCCGCTATAACATCAAGTTTATATTTTATAGCCATAATGTACCTACTTTCTAATGATTTCGGGTAGCGGTTTTTGCCGCACTTCTTTCCCACCATATACAGTATAACACAATAATACACGAAAGTCAAGTGTACACTTTGCACAAATAATACACCGCAAAATCGTGTATAATAACCATTGACATACACCGAACAATCGTGTATAATATACTCGTAAGGTCAAGAGAGCCGAAGCGCTACCGACCAATAATTTAAAAGGAGCAAATAAAATGAGCAAAACTGAAATGACAAGCAAGGTAAGGGAACTGAAGGAACTAAAGGCAATGGCTGATGAATTAGCGGCCGAGATAACCGCTATAGAAGACAGCATAAAAGCCGATATGACCGAGCAGGGTGTTGATGAATTAACTGTAGACGTATTCACTATAAGATATAAGACAGTTAAATCAAGTCGCATTGATACTACAGCATTTAAAAAGGCAATGCCTGATTTAGCGGCACAGTTTACCAGGCAGACCGAGAGCCGCCGCTTTACCGTGGCATAATGAAAGGGGGTAACTAAATGAAAAAGACAATGGAAATACCCATAGAAACAGCCGCAGCGCTTGTTTTGGCGTGTACCGCAATAGATGATATATTGCTTGCGGAAATGTTAACGGATGAAATTGCAAGCGAATTAAAGCACCTGCAACCATATCTAAATAACTTTATGGAATTAGCATAAAGAAAGCCCCATACAGCAGCACCGTGCAAAGTCGCTGTATGAAGCCACCACACCGCATAAAGCGGATATGTAAATTATAGCTTATCCGCTCGCGGTAGTCAAGATTAGAAAGGAAAGATTTAAAATGTACCCAATTGGTGAAGATACCATAGAAGAATTTAGCAGTCGCCATCCCGATTTATCAGAGGGTGGTTTAAAAACAATACGAAAAATCGTTGAAATGGTTAACGAGGCATATTATGACGGTTTTTTTAAAGGCTTTAATGCCGCTAAAGAAAGTGAGGTATAAAAGCGATGAACATTGATAAACTAAACATATCGCCAAAAGAGGCTGTAATGCTTGGTGATTTTTGTACTGTAAATGATACTGTAATTTGTGATAGCATATTTGAAGAATTTTATAACAAACATACTCAGATGCATAAACCACAAATTAGAAATGAAAACATTTATGGTTTAGCGTGGTTCCTTGCTACTGTGTGGAATGCCGGCAGGGTGCAGGGAATACGTGAAGAACGCAAAAAACGAAAAACTGCTTAATAAAATGGTGTTGGCGCACCAAAGCGGATTTGTCGTACAGGCCGACTGCAAATGTATTTGAACATGCACACAATTGCAGTTATATAAAAACTTATAAACCGCTCCCAATTTTTATTCCTGGGAAGCGGTTTTATATTGGGTATAATATTTATAGTATATTACAAATTAGGGGGGGTGAAAATATGCCAAAAGTATATTTAACACTTGAAGAAAGGCAAAAGGCAGAAAAGGAACGGATTGAGAAGAAAGAAAACTTTTTACTTAAATCTGTTTTAAGGGACCGTATATTCAGGCGGTTAGGGTATGAATACATTGCCAAAAAAACTAATCTTTCAAAAGCTACAATAGGCAAGGTGGTCAATAACCCTGAACTTGCTACAGTGGCGCAGCTTCGAGCGGTGTGTGATGCGGCTAATATATTATTAACTATTACCGCAGAATATGAAGAATAAGCAACATTAGCAACTACAAGTTATATTTTCTATATAATCAATAAAATAGGTATATAAATCCCAAAATTTAAGAAATAAACCCCAAATAAACCCCGAATTGTTGTTATGTAAACCAAGACGATAAAAAGAGAAACCGCATTGAAAGCACGCAAAATGCCTTAACTACGCGGTTTTTCGTTTGGTGCCGCTGACCGGACTTGAACCGGTACGGTATCGCTACCGAGGGATTTTAAGTCCCTTGTGTCTGCCTATTCCACCACAGCGGCGTCTAAAATATAATATATCAAATACCTTTGTTTGTCAAGGATTTTTTAATATAAATTTAAAGTAAGCGAAGTAATAACCTCGCTTACTTTATATAATTTCTCCAACGCAGTAATCATTAACTACCGATTTAATTAAAACCTCTTTAATTTCGCCGGTTAAGGTTTGATTTGTATTTACAACCACTCTTGTATAGTTAGGGGTATAACCCTCTGCCATACCGTTTTCTTGTGTTTCAAATAATACGGGATAGACATTACCGATTTGTAGTGATAAGAATTCGAATTCTGTAGAGTTTGTTACTTCAGCCATTAAATGAGCGCGGTTTTGCTTTTCGGTATTTGATACCTGTGATTTAAGCCCAGCAGCAACTGTACCGCTACGACGAGAATATGCAAAAATATGTGCTCTTGCAAATCCAATTTTTTTGGCAAAGGCAAGGCTTTGATTAAATTCCTCTTGTGTTTCTCCTGCAAATCCAACCATAATATCGGTGGTAATAGCAGCGTTTTTAAATATAGCTCTAATACGATTTACCAAATCTTCATAAAATGCACTGTCGTAGTGGCGATTCATACGCTTTAGTGTTTGGTCACAACCGGATTGTAGTGATAGGTGAAACTGTGGGCAAAATTTTGGTTGAGAATATAATCTAGTCAGCATATCGTTGGTAATGTGGTCAGGCTCTAAAGAGCCGAGTCTTACGCGTTTAATACCATCAACTTCGCACACAGCATCTACTGCATCACAAAGGTCAAAGTCTTCACCCTTGCCGTAAGAGGTAAGGTTTATTCCTACCAAAACAATTTCAGAAAATCCGTTGTTGGCAAGACGCTGGGCTTCGGCTTTTATATCCTCAACCGCACGTGAGCGAACACGACCTCTTGCAAAGGGTATAATGCAGTAGGTACAAAAGCGGTCGCAGCCATCCTGTATTTTCATAAATGCACGTGTTCGTTCATTAAAACGGCTAAGTCCCATTGTGTTATACGGGTCACCGCTTTTGTGGTCGATAACGCTAAAAATACGATTGTTGTCATAGTTTTTTATGGCATCGATTATTTTTGAAATATCACGGTTACCAATAACAATATCTGCTTCGGTTAGTGAGTTTGCCTTATATGGAAATGCTTGCACCATACAACCGGTTAAAACTATTATTGCATTTGGATTATCACGGCGCATACGACGAAGTAGTTGTCTTGTTTTACGGTCGCTTTCGGCAGTTACAGTACATGAGTTAATAATAATTGCATCCGCAGGCAATTGTTTATTGTTGGTATAACCTAAATTCAATAACGCTTCGCGCATTGCTTCGGTTTCGTATTGGTTAACCTTACATCCAAGCGTGTGAAAAAGTATATTCATTTATTTACCTCTATCAAAATTCTTTTAATATTGTAATAAAAAAAATAATTATTGTCAATGGCGTGTGTGTTGAAATTTGTAAACAAATGTGGTATAATACAGCGAAATACATTTTAATTCTTAGGGGACTTTTAAATGGCATTAGAAAAAAGAGAAAATATAAGAAATGTGGCTATTATTGCGCACGTTGACCATGGTAAAACAACCCTTGTTGACCAACTATTGCGTCAAAGCGGTACTTTTCGTGAAAACGAGTCGGTTGATGAACGCGTTATGGACTCTAATGACCTTGAACGTGAACGTGGAATAACCATACTTTCTAAAAACACAAGCGTTATGTATAACGGGGTAAAAATAAATATTATCGACACACCCGGACATGCCGACTTTGGCGGTGAAGTAGAGCGTATTTTGCAAATGGTAGACGGCGTACTGCTACTTGTTGATGCGTTTGAAGGTTGTATGCCACAAACACGATTTGTGCTTAAAAAAGCTTTGGCGCTTGGTAAAAAAGCCGTTGTTGTAATAAATAAAATTGATAGACCTATGGCACGACCTATTGAAGTGGTTGACGAGGTTTTAGATTTGTTTATCGAATTAGGCGCCGACGAAGACCAAATAGAATTCCCCGTGGTGTTTGCTTCGGGTCGTGATGGCTATGCAACATATGCGCCTGATATTGCAGGGAGTGATATGAAACCGCTTTTTGAGGAAATTGTAAAAGAGATTGAAGCACCCACAGGTGATACCGAGGGTCCGTTGCAAATATTATTTACTAACATTGAATATGATGATTACATTGGCAGAATAGGTGTAGGCCGTGTGCTTAGAGGCACAGTAAGCTCTGGTCAAACTGTGGCGCTTTGTCATAAAGACGGTACCAATTCTAAGGTGAAAATTGCAAAACTGTTTATGTATCAAGGGCTTAAACGTACTGAGGTTCAAACAGCAACCGTTGGTGACATAATACAAGTAGCAGGTATCAGCGAGCTTGAAATAGGCGAGAGTGCTTGTGACACCGATTACATCGAGCCGTTGCCGTTTGTAAAGATTGATGAACCAACACTAGCTATGAATTTTATGGTAAATAATTCGCCATTTGCCGGTAAGGATGGTAAGTATGTAACGTCACGAAATTTGCGCGAGCGACTTTTTAAAGAGGTTCTTACAAACGTAAGTCTTCGTGTTGAGGAAACCGATAGTGCCGATACCTTTAAGGTATCAGGCAGAGGCGAGCTGCACCTTTCAATTCTTATTGAAACAATGCGTCGCCAAGGCTATGAATTTCAGGTATCGCCACCTAATGTTATATATAAGCATGACGAAAACGGTAAGCTACTTGAACCTATTGAACTGCTTATGATAGAGGTACCCGAGCAGTATGTAGGCTCGGTTATGGAGCGTTTGGGTACAAGACATGCCGAACTGCAAAATATGGGTGCTCGTGAAGGTGGTATGACGCACCTTGAATTTTTAATTCCGGCTCGTGGTTTACTTGGATACCGTTCTCAGTTTATGACCGATACTAACGGTAATGGCATTATGAACCATATTTTTAATGGTTATGAGGAATATAAGGGTGATATCGACCAGCGTAATACAGGTTCAATTATTGTTCACGAAACAGGTGAGAGCACAGGATACGGCCTTTTTAACACACAAAGTCGCGGTCGACTTTTTATTGGCGCAGGTGTACCCGTTTATGAGGGTATGATTGTTGGAGAAAGTCCTAAAAGTGAAGATATTGTTTGTAATGTTTGTAAAGCAAAGCACCTTACCAATACACGAGCATCTGGTTCTGACGATGCGCTAAAACTTGTTCCACCATCTATTATGAGCTTAGAACAGTCGCTTGATTTTATTAAGGATGACGAGCTTGTTGAGATAACGCCTAATAATATTCGTATCAGAAAGCGTATACTTAATAAAGAATTACGTATGAAGCATGAGGCGAAAAATCGCTAATGAATTATGTGATACTTGATTTAGAATGGGATAGTGCTTATCATAAGTTGCACAAAAAATTTGTTAATCAAATTTTACAAATAGGTGCTGTTAAACTAGATGAAAATTTTAATATTGTAGATATTTTTGATGTTACCGTAAAATCATCAATATGTAAAAGAGTATCTCGCCGCTTTACCGAGCTTACTGGCATTACAAAAGAAATGATGCTTAATGGTATACCTCTTTTTGATGCTGTTAATAAATATAATGATTGGCTTGGCGATAACACTGTAACTATTACTTGGAGCAATTCAGACCTTTATACTATTGCAGAAAATGAGAAATATATTTTAAATGATAAAAAATTTAAGATAGATAAGTATCTTGATTTGCAAAAATTTATTCAGGGTGAATTACGACTGTTAGGTCACGAGATTAAATCGCAAATATCACTGTCTCATGCGGCAGAGCTTTTGGGTATTACTACCGATAATTACGATTTACATACCGCCAAGGATGACAGTCTGCTTTGTGCGGCATTACTTAAAAAACACTATAATATGGCGCCATTTAATAGTTTGATTCGCGACACCGCTGACCCCGATTTTTATAAACAGCTTTATTTTAAGCCGTATTATATTAGTCGAATAAGTGATGAACGCATACAACGGGAAACACATATATTTTACTGTGAAAAATGTGAAAGTAAATTAAAGCGGCTTAGCAAATGGAAATATCACAATAATTGGTTTAATGCAAATTTTGTTTGCGGTGATTGTGGCAAAAAATATGTTTGCAGGGTAAGCTACAAGCAAACATTTGACAAGCTTGTTGTTCGTCGACGTATTTTAGAGCCTAAGGTAAAAACTTTGGAGGGTAAAGAAGATGCTGTGCAACCTGTGCCCACAACGGTGTAATGCTAATCGTACCCAAACGCAAAACAAAGGCGGTATTTGCGGTATGCCCGATATACCAATGGTAGCGCGTGCGGCTTTGCATTTTTGGGAAGAACCATCTATAAGCGGCACAAACGGCTCGGGTACAATTTTCTTTAGCGGATGTTCACTACACTGTGTTTATTGCCAAAACAGTGATATAAGCGTAAAAAACAAGGGTAGGGCGGTTACAGCAGATCAATTAGCCGATATTTTTAAAAAACTTGAAAATGACGGCGCGCACAATATAAATCTTGTAACACCAACTCATTTTGTTAAAAGTATTATTGAAGCGATTAATATTTATAAACCGTCAATTCCTGTGGTTTATAATTCAAGCGGATATGAAAACGTTGAAACACTTAAAAGTTTGCAGGGTTATGTAGATATATATTTAATGGATTTTAAATATATTGATGAACAAAAAACGCAGCTTTATTCAAATGCGCCAAATTATGCTAATATATGTAAAACAGCCTTGCTTGAGGCATACCGTCAGCAAGGCGAGTGTAAATTTAAAAATAATATTATGCAAAAAGGTGTTATTGTAAGGCATTTGCTAATGCCACAAGCAACACGCGATGCTATAGCGATTTTTAATTGGGTGCGACAAAATTTGCCTGAAGCATATTTTAGCGTTATGAGTCAATATATTCCGCTGTATAAAGCAAATGATATGCCTATAATTAATCGCAAAATCACGCCGCGTGAATACGACAAGGTTATAAATTATATAATTGATACAGGCTTTAAAAATTGTTATATCCAAGAACTTTCAAGCGCTAATAAAAATTATATACCCAAATTTGATTTTACAGGCATTTAGCACAATCTAATATTATTATTTAAAATTTTTATTACAAAACTAAACCCCGGAACAAAATTGTTCGGGGTTTAATATTTATTTTTCATTAACCATTCCGTCAGATAAAGTAAGCACTTTATCGCAAACTTCAAGGGAGGTGTTGCGGTGTGTGATAAGAATTATTGTTTTATCTGTTAGTTTTTTTAGGTTGTTAAGTAGCAGTGTTTCGGTTGCTTCATCCAGTGCCGAAGTTGCTTCATCAAGTAGTATAATAGGCGCATCAAACAGTAAGGCTCGGGCAATGGCTATTCGCTGTACCTGACCTTCTGAAAGACCTTGTCCGCGTTCAGAAATTACGGTATCAAGTCCGTTCGGTAGGGTAGAAATAAAGTCATATATTGCCGCCGTTTTTGCCGCTTTAATAATATCGTCTTCATTTATAGTATCATCACAAAGTGAAATATTATCGCGTATTGTGCCAGATACAATCATATTGCCCTGTGGTACATAAGAAAACATATGGCGGGTAGTTTCATCAATCGGTGTTTTGCTGTCAAAGCTTAGGTTACCTGCGGTGGGGCTAAACAAACCTAACAACAGTTTAAACAATGTGCTTTTACCACTGCCGGAACGCCCAATAATTGCGGTTATTTTGCGGTGGTCAATTGTAAAACTATTATCCTTTAGTACTATCTCATTTGTGTAAGCAAATGTAAGATTTTTTGCAACAATTGTTTTAAAATCAATTATATTATTGTTGTTAAGCTGAGGTTCATCATTTAATTGCTCAAGCTCAATAAGTCGCTCGGCAGAGGCAATACAAGAATAATATTTTGGTATTACACCTGATATATTCTGTAGCGGTGCTCGTAGTATAGAAATAAGCTGTAAAAAGTAAACAAGCGTTCCAAGTGTCATAACGCCGGAAGCAATTTGTGAAGCGCCCCATACCAATATAATATAATAACCAAGGCTAAAGAACAAATAAAGCGAGGCAAAAATTGCTACCGAAAAAACACCCTTTTTAATTCGCAACTTACGGTTATTGCATAAAAACTCATTTAGCTTTAACAAAAACGGTTTTTCACCGCCAAAAGCCTTAACTACCACAATATTTGCAAAGCTTTCTTGTAAAAATGAACGAGTTTGTCCTTCGGTTTTTTGCACCTGCTTATGTAATTGCTTATATTTACGACTTAGTAGTCTGCCGCAAAGGGGAAATACAAAGCCAATACCCAAAACTGCAAAAGCAAAATAAAAATTTTGAATACACAACGCCGCAATACCTGCCGTAATTTTGGTAAGCATTGATATAACCGACGGTATAAGTGTAATGCTGCCGTTTACCAGTACATCAACGTCAGAAGAAAATCGATTAAGTAAATCACCCGAATGATACTGCGCTACATCTACATATTTCTTTCGCATAAGGCTTGTAAACATATAGTTTTTAAGCGTTGTATTCATTTTGGTAGAAACAGCCGTAGATATAATCGAAACCCCAGCTTCAATTATTATGTGTAAAAACACAAGCGCAAAAATAAGTATACTGCCAATCATAAACGCGTGTGTAGTGTTATCGGCGGCAGTATCAATTATTTGCTGTGAAAGCTTTGCCATAAATATGTAAGCCATTGCCGCTATAACATTTAAAAAAGAAATAAATATTATTTGCGGTATAAAGGGCTTGGTTTGGCAGTAAATCCATTTTGTAGTAGTTGTTTGTTTCATTCCTCTAAAATTCCATTTTCTTTTAATGTTCTAATAAATATATCAATGTTACTAAGCGCCAAAACGGTAGATATATCAAATTTATTAAGCAGTCCGTTAAGCATCTGCTCTTTTGTTACATTTTCGTTTTGCAACAATTGCCAAAGGTATGCAGATGTATCGGTAAGCTGTATAGTGCTATTAAAATTACGGTGAATATTTTTGTCACATACAATAACAGTTTCACCATTTTCTTGTTTAATACTAAAGCCTTGTTTAATTTTCACTTTATTCACCTTAATTCATATAATGTTTAAAACCAATACTTGCATTTTTATTAATTATATACTAAAATATTCTATAATGCAAGTAAGTTTAGGAGGCATATTTATGGACACCTTTGTAGAGCAAATTGTAGCAATTAAAAAAACGGGTAAAACTTGGGCTGCATATCTGGGTATAGCGCTTGCCGCTGTAATTCTTATGACGGCGGCATTTCTCTTTTTAAAGTCGCTCTTTGTTGCAATTGATGCTTTAATTATTTTTGGCGCTTATAAATTATATTCAATGCTAAACATAGAATATGAATATATTATCACCAATTCTACTATGGATATTGATAAAATTATTGCAAAAAGCACAAGAAAACGCGTTGTAAGTTTTGATCTTACGGCAGTTTTACGTATTGAAAAGTATACTGGTAGTTTACCTGCTGATATTGCAAACGATTGTTTTTTTGCCTGTAATCATAATGATGAAAACGCTTATGTTTTAATTTATAAGTCCGAGGGCAAGCCTCAAAAAGCGTTTGTATTTGCACCAAACCAAAAAACAATTTCAGGTATGAAAAGCTTTTTACCGCGCCATATTTGTGAAAATTTAAAATAGGTGATTTTATGAAGGTTTTATTGTCAAGTCAAATTAAAACCGCAGAAGACAATGCCGTTCAAAGCGGCATTTTTTCGTATGCGCAGTTAATGAAAAGAGCAGGTGACAGCGCCACACGTGAAATACTTAATAGATATAATGTAATTGGCAAAAAAATATGTGTGCTTTGTGGCAATGGTAACAACGGCGGTGATGGGCTTGTAATTGCGACAAATCTTAAAAGTCGTGGCGCTAATGTTAGTTTGCTTACTCCAATTGGTTTTCCTTCAACCGATACGGCGCTTAGCTTTAAAGATAGCGTAAGTAATATACAAATACTTGACGATTTTATAGGTGAGTTCGATATTGTTATCGATGCGCTTTTTGGTATTGGACTTAACAGATTTTTATCAAAAGAAATTGCAACCCTTATACAAAAAATCAATAACTATAATTGCACAAAAATTGCAATAGATATTCCAAGCGGTGTATTTTGTGACGGTGGCGAGGTTTTGTGCGCCTTTCGTGCCGATTTAACACTAAGCTTTACCTCGTATAAATTGTGTCAGCTATTGCCCCAAACAAGTGAATACTGCGGCGAAACGGTTGTTTTAGATATTGGCATACCCACAAATGATTACGCCTATCTTACCATAGATAAACCGCAAATTGTAAAAAGACCCAAAAACTCACACAAAGGTACCTTTGGTACAGCCGTTTTGTTTTGCGGTAGCTACGGTATGTGCGGAGCCCAAATTTTAGCGGCTCGTGCGGCGCTTCGCAGCGGTGTTGGTATTGTAAAAGCGCTTGTATGCAATAAAAATTATTCAGCCTTTACGGGTGCCGTACCCGAGGCTGTAACAATACCTGTTAATACTTTGCCAAGCGGCTGTCCCGAACTTTTTGACCGTACAATTTTATCTTCACTTTCAAGCAGTAGCGCCTTGCTTATAGGCTGTGGCTTAGGTAGTAGTGAAGATGCAAAAAGCCTTGTTATAAAAACACTGCAAAAAACACAAATACCCGTGGTTATTGATGCCGACGGCATAAACGCAATACAAGGTGGCATAAATATTATTAGAAAAATAAATGCCCCCGTAATACTTACTCCGCATCCTGCCGAAATGGCGCGCCTTTTCGATACCACAACAAAAGACATCGAAACCAACCGCGTAAAGTATGCAAAACGCTTTGCTGTAGAATATGGCTGCTATTTAGTGCTTAAGGGTACCAATACAATTGTTGCTACGCCAAATGGTGAAATTCACTTTAACACAACGGGTAACAACGGTCTTGCCACAGGCGGCAGCGGTGACGTTCTTTCTGGTATGATTGTGTCACGCTTGGCGCAAGGGTACAATCCACTTACTGCAGTGCTTAATTCGGTTTGGTTGCATGGTGCTATTGCCGACAATTTAGCAAAGCAAATGCCTACACGTGCAATACTTCCAAGTGATATTATTGAGGGGCTTAAAACAATTTCAGATTAGGTGATTTTTTGAAAAAAATGCTCTTGTTACCACTTGTATTTTTAATGCTTTGTGGTTGTTCGCAACGCGCACAAACTACCCCTATACTAAATGATATTTCATTTACGGCCCAAATTAATTACGGTAGCGATAAATATGCTGGTGATGTAACCATTGCTGATAATACTTTAACCATTACCGTAACTGAGCCCGAGCAAATTAAAGACCTTATTCTTACAATTAATAACAGCGGTATAAAAGCAGAATTAAAAGGTATCTCATATACACCCAACTTAAACACCTTACCGCAAGGCGCTGTAGGGCAGATACTTTTTAATGTGCTAAATGATATAAAAGGTAAAACGGTAGAGTCGTGCGACCAAAATTGTAAAATTAACGGCAGGGTAGACGGTTATAAATATACCATCACCATTTCTCCATCGGGATTACCCATAGACCTCGAAATACCCGAACTAAACCTAAAAATTAAATTTAATAATGTAACGGTAATAAAAAATGAATAATAAATAATGAATGAGTCGGCACAGCCGACTGTTATAAAAGTGTACGGATTGCCACGCTGACAAAATCGGCTCGCAATGACAAAAAACAAATGTCATTACTAGGAACTATGGTTACGAAGCAATTCGCAATACCAAAATAAACGCTATCGCGTTTATCGGTGAAATAAATCCCGCAAGGGAGTTATTTGTAAGTACAAATGCAGTTGGGCAGTAGCCTAAACCCACCTACAAATAGAAAAGAGAAGATTCGTATGTTGCAACGAGTCTTCTCTTAATTTTTGTCCTTTAAGTGATATGCTGACTAAAGTCAGCGTGATATTTTGTTTTAAAAATTCCTCGCCTATGACGAGATATTTATAAAACAAAGTGATATTAAGTCTTTTGGACTTAGTGATATTCTATTCGCCACATAACTTGCAAAGCAAATAACATTCGGCTTAAAGCCGAATAACACTGCGTAGCAATAGCACTCGCCGTAGGCGAATAGAGTTACGTGTTACTCCGTTTTGGGTATCACGCTAATTTTTGGGCGCGTTTAATAATTCTTAACACATTTTTTACATTATTATTTGCACTTTTGTTTACCTTGTTGAAATTTTTTTAAAAGGGTGGTATTTTGTATTATGTAAAAATAGGGTTAATATTGCCCGTATTGTATTTTATACAATACTCCCTTCCTGTACTGTACAGGAACAAAAAATCGGCTTTGCCGAAAAAAAGGAGAATGGCTTATGTCCAAAAAACTACATAGCAAGTTGTTAGCGGTTATTTTAAGCTTGGCAATTTGCTGCGCCACATTGTGCGGTAGTATATTTGCAGCCCACGCCGCTGCTGCTTACTACAACGGCACATATTCCTTTGAAGGAGGTGTAGCGCCATACGGTGCAAAGCAGGCTACGGTTGATGTTACTTTTAGCCTTCAGGCTGGCTTTGTTGCAGGTGAATTTGCATTAGACAATACTGCAGGTAATTTTGCTGGTATTGCTTCTGCCGAAATTACCAAAGGTACTCGTGCCGACGGTTCTGCTTTTGATGCAAGTGCTATTGATGTATCAATTGCTCAATCTGCCGATGCTGACGGTCAATTGCCTAAAGTAATATTTTATGGTAAAAGTGATGATAGCTATGATGTTGGCTATACATCTATCACCTTTAAACTTACCATTAATATGACAAGCTCTGTTGCTGCAAGCTCACAATATTCTGTAGCGCTTGCCGATTACACATTTACCGAGCTTAGTGGTACCGACCTTGGTATTGAGTTTACAGGTAGCGCGGGTTCTATTCATACCCACAGCGGTTCGCTCGATATGAACAGCCTTACCAGTGAAAGCAACAAAAACTTTAACTCGGTTTATCATCAGGTTGACACCACCGCTAAATGTTCATATTGCGGTGCCGAAAGCTATATTCAGCTTTACCCCGATTATAATACCGATTCTTCTGCAGTTGCTGCGGGCACCCAGCCCGACGGCAATATCGGTATAAGCGGTATTACCGTTGTTCATAATGATAACGGTAACCTTAGCGTTAATATCCACGGCTGTGTGGCAGACGGTTATAGCGACAGCTATATTGTTATTACCGATACAATGGGTAAGGTTATTGACACAGTTACTGTGTCTACTACATCACCTTACGCTGATGTTATACTTGGCTCAAATGCGCAAATGTGGAGCTTTGAAAAATTATCTGCTCGCGACATTAACACCGAGCTTGTAATTACATTGCTTTCACACACTGTAGTAAGCAATAAAAACACCCTTGCTTACAGCCGCTCGTTTAATTTTTCACTTGCCGACTACTGCACAAAGGTAGTTGATGAAAATGCAATGTGGCCTGTAGGTACTTCAGGTGAACAAAAGCTTGCCGACAAAAACGTTGCCGCAGGTCTTTATTACTACGGCGCTTCTATAGAAGAAAACATTTTTAACAACAACTCATCAACCGAAGAGTTTAAGTATGTTGATAAGAAGGTACTTACTTGGAACGGCGAAAAAGACACAACATTTGCCGGTGATGGTACTATAGCTTCACCATATATAATTGAAACTCCAGAGCAACTTGCTGGTGCTGTATTAACATATGAAACCACATTCAGTACTGCTGGTAAGTATTTTGAAATTGCACCTAATTCTGTATTTAATATGAACGGTATGCAAGGCATAACTCTTACTTCTACCGCAAGCGATACAGAAAAAGCTGCTAAAAACACAGCAAACAATTGGAACACTGCATCAAGTGATGGTGGCGGTTCAGCTTCGTTTGCCGGTAACCTTAATGGTAATGGTGTTGTAATTTATAATCTTTACTCCAGCGGCGGTAACTGCGGTTTAATCCCATATTTAGATACTAGAAGCTCCAATGATTATACTTGCAGAATAAGTAATATATCTATAACTGCATCATATATTAAGGGTTATCATACTTCGGGTGGTATTATTGGTACCTCAGCTGGAGATAACACAAAAGCTGATAGTGAAATATCTATTTACGGTTGTAGCGTACAAAACTCATTTATAAATGATGCTGACAATGCAAATACAAATGAGGCACTTGGAAAAACAAGTGGCGCTTTAATTGGTAATATTAGCCATAACCATATAATTATTAGTAACTGTTTAATAAGCAATAATGACCTTGATGCTACTAATTTTACCGGTGGTTTTATTGGTAACGGCGGTTGGCCTAATGTAGCAGCAGCTACTACCATTAAAAACTCAATTGCTATTGGTAATCTTCCATATCCTGTAAAATCTGATACTAATACTAATACCACAAGTAATAATACCTTGCAATCGTCTGTTTCTAATGCGGCATATTACACTAATGTTTATACCGACCAGACTGTTGCAGATACATATACAGGTATTTCAACTGTTTCTACAGGCGCAGGCGCTGTTGCAGAAATGAACCTTAGCAGCAACGCTTGGTTTGATACTGCTGATTATCCACAGCTTCGTTCATTCCACGATATGAAGTTTAAGTCAATCAGCGAAACACAACACCAGTTGGTTTGTGCACACAAAATTGGCAATACACCTTGTGATGTTGTAGGCCTTACCGAAAACCACAATTTTGTAGAAAACGCTGAGGGTACACAAAAAACCTGTTCAGCTTGTGGTTATAGTCAGGAAATTGTTTCTAATTTAGAAACCGTTAATGCAAACTATGCGGTTTGGTATGGTGACAACACCAAGCCAACAGACACTGCTGCTGATGGTACAACAGTTATCATCAATACACCTGCAGAGCTTGCCTGGGTAGCTCTTTACGGTGGTACTGAAACAGCAGGTAAAACCTATAAAGTAGCCGATAATTCAGTATTTAATATGAATGGCTTTGAGGGCATTACCCCTAACTCTACCGCAGATGATGTTGCCGCTGCTACACCAACAGGAACACTGTGGGGTGTTAATGATACAGAAGATGTGAATATTGTAAAATTCCAAGGTAGATTTGATGGCAACGGTGCAATAATCTATAACATTCATGCTGCAAGACTTTCATACGGCAGTTATGTTTATAATAATTATTCTGGTTTGTTCCCGCAAACTTATAGTTCTAATGTTGATATTAGCAATGTAACCGTTAAAGCGTCTATGTTTGTAGCTTCACGTGCAGCTGGTGCAATTGTTGGTCATGCTAACGGTAATACTTATAATACTACAATTAACACTTGCTCGGTAGAAAATTGCTACTTTAAAAACACAGATACTAATACTGTTGCAAATCAGGCTGCTGGTGTATTTGTAGGTTTCACTACTCATATGGGTATTACCATTGACAACTGCTACGCAGCTAATAATGAATTTGATAATACAAATCTTAAATATTACGGTGGTTTTATTGGTAGTTCATCGGTATATGGTAATTGGTTGTATTTTAGAAATTCAATATCAATCGGTACCTCGCCAAGTCCTGCATTAAAAAACGGCGTAACACATACTATAGATGGTTCGACACAAAATAAGTTAAATGTTAAAACCGAATGGACTAATGTATACACCGATACAGCAACACCTGACGACTCTTTTGATGTAGCTAAAAACGGTATTACAGTTCTTACAAATGATGAAATAACAGGCGCAAACGCTGTTGAAAATATGAATGGTCTTGACAAATCTTCTTGGATTGCTACCAACAGCTATCCACAGCTTGCAGTATTCCATGAATTTGATGACGTTTACGTTGATGAAAATAACCACCGTAAAGAGTGTGTTTTAATTATTGACGGTGAGCGTTGCGAAACCTGTGGTGTTAACACAGCGCATACACTTACCCCAAATAATGAGGGTACTGCAAATGAATGTATCTGCGGTTACAGTGAAGAAATAATCGGTAATACTGTAGTTCCGCAATATAAACACAGTGTAACTTGGGACGGTCAAACAAAAACAGCTCTTACCGATGCCGATAAGGATGAGAACGGTACATACATTATTACTACAGCGGAACAGCTTGCTTGGTTGGCACTTGGTGGTAACGGAACTTCTACTGATGGTAATACATACAAGATTCACGATGATATAAAAGAAATATATATAAACAGCGGTACTCGTGACCTGACTCTTTCTCAAGTAGAGAATAAATTAGCTGGCAATAACGCAAACGATTGGGGATTTAATACTTGGCAAAATAAGGATAATTATGGTTTTAGTGGAACCTTTGATGGTAATGGCGTAACAATATACGGTCTTTATCATGCTTTTGCTGATGATCAAGCAGAAGGCGATTATAACGGCGGTTTGTTCCCATATGCTAACGGTGATGTTACAATTAAAAATGTTACTATAAAAAATTCTTATGTAGAAGGCTGGCGTGTTTCTGGCGCAATAATTGGTTTCTGGACTGGTGTTAATGAGGGTACTGCAACATTCGATAAATGCGTAGTTACTAACTGCTATGTAGGAACTCGTCAAACATCAGACCACCCTTGGACAAATTCCAGCAGTGGACTTTGTGGCGGTGGTCAATCTCCAAGTAAATACACAATTAGTGACTGTATTGTTTACGGTAACATATTATATTCAGCAGCAAATGAATTGTGCTCTGCGTTTGTATCAAATTTCAACATAGGTGCTACATATAATTATAGTGTTATCAACTCTATTGCGGTTGACTATATACCACTTCCCGCATCAGCTAAAGGTGGTTATTATGCGACAAAGGCTGAGGGCATTTCTAAAATGTATAGTAATGTATATACAACAGCTAGTTTGTCTGGTCTTGGTTACGAGAATGCAGATATTAGTTCAGATGGATATATTTTTACTAAAACCTATGATGAAATGCAAGGTGTTGGTGCTGTTGCAGCAATGAACCTTGGCAATAATTGGTTTGATACTGTTGACGGTTATCCCGAGCTTCACGTTTTCCATGATATGATAACCGCTACACTTGATGAGAATAATCACCAGTATGTTTGTCAGCATTTTATTGACAATGTTCAGTGTACCGTTTGCGGACCTGTAGAAGCTCATACCGAGGGTAGTTGTGTTTGTGGTTATAAAGCAACAGCAGATGATGATTCATCAATTAACTACAACAATATAACTCCTAAGGTTTGGCAAGGTGAAATTGCTCCAGGTTTCTCTGATACAACACATCAGGGTACAAGCGAGGCTGATGCAATCATTATCAGCACACCCGCAGAGTTAGCATACCTTATTACAATTTCTCAGGATACAAGTATAACTAATCCAACAGTAGGTAAGTACTACAAGGCTGCTGATAATCTTGTATTTAACATGAATGGTCTTGAGGGTATTAACCTAAATTCTTCACTTGACGATGTTTCTTCAGCTACTCCAACTACTAATAACTGGGGTACAAAAACATTTATAAACACGGGTATAGCATACGGTTTTGGTGGTACCTTTGATGGTAATGGTCTCATAATTTATAATTTATATTCTAGTGCCGAAGCAGCTGGCTTATTTACTGTTTATCGTGGAGGAGCTACAGTTAAAAATTTAACTGTTAAAAACTCTAAGTTAGTAGGTACTAACCCTGCTGGCGGTATATTAGGTTACCATTCACATGGTGAAACAAGTACAAATGCAACAGTAGACGGTTGTGTGGTTGAAAATTGTGACATTAGTTCAATCTCAACAAATGCTTCATGGGGTGTAGGTTCTATTGTGGCATCTACCCGTTATGCTAACCACGTTGTAAATAACTGTTTGGTTGTAAACAATAAAATAACCTCAACAGGTTCGATTTCAACAGGTATTGTAGGTCATGTTCAGAGTGATACTAATCGTGCAAAAGTAAATAATTGTGTAATTATAAATTCTGACACATCTCGTATTGCTAATGCATTAGTACCTAAATACACAAATTGTTATACCACACAAGCTTCCCCCGATAGTGGTCTAACCGTAAAGACCGATGCTGAAATGCAGGGTGAAAACACCTTAACAGCTATGGGACTTGATGAGTCTTGGATTGCTACCAACAGCTATCCACAGCTTGCAGTATTCCATGATATTGTAACCGTTATACTTGATGGTTTAAAACATCAAAGCACATGCCGCATTTCTATTGGCGGTACACCTTGTTCGGTTTGCACAGATGCTGTGGCACATAATTTTGAAGAAAATGACGAGCATACCGAAATATACTGTGATGTTTGCGGTTACGGTTATGCAATCAAGGGTATTAATTCACTAAATCTTCCCGAAAGTGTAAAAGCTCAGCTTACTGCAAATGCAACATACGTAAGCAATTTTGAAACCAACGCTAAATTTATTAACGTATACGGTGCTGACCAGCCCGGTGAAGATGAAATTGGCAACGAGTTTGCAATTTACGCAACAACCCTTAACCTTACGGTAAATCCACACTATGTATTCCAATTTGCATTCCACGGTGATTACAAAACAAACCGTAGCAACATTTATGCTACATTTACCGTAGGCGACGATGTTTATTCAACAGAAAAAGTTGAAACTGATGGTAAACTTGGTGCCAACTGGGCAAACAGCAAGTCTGCAGGTAGATACCACACCTACCGTTTCAGACAGCTTCCTATAAGCAAGCTTTGCAAGCCTATTGCAGTTAAAGTTTATTATAATAATAATGAATACGACTTTGGTAGTTATAGTGCCGCTGGCTTTGCAATAAACGCTATAGGTCTTGGTGCAGACTATGTTAACCACGCAAACGCAGCAAAAGCGCTTGTTTACTACAGCGAAATGCTTGCCGCACGCGAGGCAGTAAACGCACAGTAATTACGATAATGTCTGGGTGCGAGTCGCCCTCGCACCCAACGTAAATCTAAAAAAGGAGAGATTTAACTATGTTTAAAAAAGCAGAACTTGAAATCTATGAATTAGACACCGATATTATCGTAACAAGTGATCCAAATGCTGACCTTGATCCAGATGATATGGGTGGCCTGTGGTGGCCGTAATATAAAAAATGAATATTGAATAATGAATA
>JAZNSJ010000120.1:0-2981 GCA_045591155.1 Acutalibacteraceae bacterium
GGTAAATTCTTTGTGCGATAGCGATGAGGATTATCAAGACTATTATTTACATAAGGTTCTACCGTAAATATGCGCTGACCTTTCTTTTGAGCCATTACCGCAATACCGCCATTATCTTTGGTGGATTTTGCAGGGATAGAGGCTGTATTTACAAGCAACATGCGGTTGTTTGTAGACTTAAGCAAAATATCGCAATCCTCTTTAAAATGAAGAATTGTATGAATTTTATATTTTTCGCAATATGCCTTTATAAGCTTTTTACGGTTTGTTTTGGTTTCGTATGATTTAAGTGGAACCTTGGCAATTCTGCCATTATCAAACACAAATATAACAAAGCCCGAATAGTCGCGGGTGTCCACCATATAAAGACTTGCTTCACCCTCATCATACTGAAGCTTACCAGCAATATAATCGCCTAATGCACTTGCTTTGCCGTCGGCAAAATCATACACTCGGCTTTTATAAACTTGAGCGTTGGTGGTAAAGAATAACAAATCGTGAGCGTTGGTTGACTCAACAATTTGAATTATCTCGTCACCCTCTTTAAGCTTTTGCTCACCGCTCATACGCAAGGACTGCGGCGTAATCTTTTTAAAGTAACCGTCTTTTGTAAAGAATAAAGTTACAGGCGATTCATCAATAACTTCTGCCTCTTTTTCGTTACTTTCAACCTCGGCAGAAATAATTTGAGTTCTGCGATCTTTGCCGTACTTTTTAATAACCTCTTCGAGCTCTTTTACGATTATCTTTTTAATTTTAGCCTTTGAATCAAGAATAGATTGCATTTCATCAATCTCATTTTGAAGGCTCTCGATTTCATCAAGACGTTTTAAAATGTATTCGCGGTTTAGATGACGCAACTTAATTTCAGCCACATATTCGGCCTGCGTTTCGTCTATACCAAAGCCTATCATTAGGTTTGGTACAACCTCTTTTTCTTCTTTAGTATCGCGAACAATTTTTATTGCCTTGTCAATATCAGGTAATATCTTCTCCATACCTTTTAGTAGGTGAAGCTTACCCTTTGCCTTTTCAAGCTTAAAATAAACCCTGCGTCGTACACACTCGCTACGGAATGCTACCCACTCGCTTATAATATCCTTAACTCCTAAAACCATTGGGCTTGATGCAATAAGAATGTTAAAATTACAAGAAAAACTGTCCTGCAAAGGTGTCATTTTAAATAGCTTTTTCATAAGCTTTTCGGGATCTGTTCCACGTTTTAGGTCAATTGTAATTTGCAAACCACCTAAATCGGTCTCGTCACGAATATCATTTATTTCGGTAATCTTTTTAAGCTTAACAAGATCGATTACCTTTTCAATAATAGCCTCGGTTGTGGTTGTGGGTGGTATAGATTTTATATCAATACAGTTATTTGATTTATCATATTGGTAGGTGCCACGCACCTTAAAGCTGCCGCGACCCGTTTGGTAAATCTTTTCCATTTCGGCGCGGTCATAAAGTAGCTCGCCGCCTATTGCAAAATCGGGTGCCAAGAGCGTATCGGCAACATTTATATCGTTATCTTTAATATAAGCTATTGTGGTTTCGCACACCTCACGCAGATTAAACGGACAAATATTGCTTGCCATACCAGCTGCGATACCCATATTTGCATTTACAAGTATAGATGGAAACGTTACTGGAAAAAGAACAGGCTCTTTCATTGTAGCGTCATAGTTATCTACAAAATCAACGGTATCCTTATCAATATCAACAAAAAGCTCTTCGGATATAGGCGCAAGTTTTGCTACGGTATAACGCGAAGCCGCACACTGCATATCACGAGAATAGGCTTTACCAAACGAACCCTTTGATTTAACATATGGGTGCAGTAGTGCCTCATTACCTTCTGACAAACGTACCATTGTTTCATAAATAGCGGCATCACCGTGGGGATTAAGCTGCATAGTACGACCTACAATATTTGCCGACTTTATAGTAGAGCCTTTAAGTAGCCCCATAGTATGCATTGTATAAAGCAGTTTTCGGTGTGATGGTTTAAAGCCGTCAATTTCGGGAATAGCACGCGAAATAATTACACTCATAGCGTATGGCATAAAGTTTGATTTAAGTGTCTCGGTAACCAAACTTTCTACCACTGTACCAGCGCCTGCAATATAGGCATTGCTTTGTGGCTTTTTAGTTTTTTGCTCGGTATCTTTTTTCTTTCTTGGAGCCAAATCTAAAATCTCCTTTGATTTATATCTTTAACTAATATCGGCATCATCCATATAAAGATAGCCGTATTCAGAAATATAGTCTTTTCTACCTGTAAGATTGTCACCTAGTAGCAAATCAAACATTTCGCTTGTGTGTTCAGCATCTTCAGGAAGTATTTTTATAAGACGTCTGGTCTCTGGGTTCATGGTGGTAAGGTTCATCATATCTGGTTGGTTTTCACCAAGTCCCTTTGAACGTTGCAATGTATACTTATCATCACCTATTTGAGATAGTATATCCGCCTTTTCGTTTTCATCATACGCAAAATAGGTTTTTGCTTTGGTATTAATTTCATAAAGCGGTGTCTCGGCAATAAATACCCTACCCTCACTTATAAGTGTAGGCATAAGGCGGTAAATCATTGTAAGAATTAGCGTTCTTATATGAAATCCGTCAACGTCAGCATCGGTACAAATAATAATTTTATTCCATCTAAGGTTTGCCATATCAAAGTTAGAAAGGTTTTTGTTTGCCTTTGACTTAACCTCTACACCGCAACCAAGTACTTTTAATAGATCGGTAATAATATCGCTTTTAAAAATTTTATCGTACTCTGCCTTTAAGCAGTTAAGTATTTTACCACGCACTGGCATAATAGCCTGAAATGCCGCGTCACGAGCCAATTTACAAGAACCCAAAGCCGAGTCACCCTCAACTATATAAAGCTCGCGCTCATTTACATCTTTACTGCGGCAGTCCACAAATTTTTGCACGCGATCTGCCATAGAGTTGCCTGTGGCAAGTGTCTTTTTAAG